>NZ_JBSFHW010000010.1:0-257229 GCF_053597275.1 Streptomyces sp. NPDC001492
CGGGGGGAACCCGCCAACGGCGAAGGCCCCCCGCGCTTGCGAGAGGCCTTCGCTGTCTGTGCGCCGCCAGGGACTCGAACCCCGGACCCGCTGATTAAGAGTCAGCTGCTCTAACCAACTGAGCTAGCGGCGCCTGCTGACGTCGTAGACCTTAGCATCCTGATCGGCGGGAGGAAAAATCGATATCCGTACGGCTGCGCGGGCCGCCCGCACGGCCGCCCAGAGCAGGATCTCGGGGCCCGGCAGCCAGGGGTGGCGGGTGTCCGGGGCGACCAGCCAGCGGGAGTCGGGGGAGGCCGGCGGGGTGGTCGCGAGCAGGGGCGGGACGGTCACCGCGTCGCCGTTGCCGTGGCACAGCAGCGGCGGGATCGCTCCCGTGCGGCCGAACTCCTCCCAGCGCAGCAGTGAGGGCAGCCGCTGGGCCGTGCCGGGCGCGGCGAACAGCAGCATCCGGCCCCGGAAGGTCGCCACCGGCCCGGAACCCGGCCCCTCGTCCCACAGCCGGTCGACCATCCTGCGCGCGAAGACCGCCGGTGCGCTGACGACGTCGAAGGCCGTGCCGCACGGGAGCACCACCGGGGCGTCGGGGTGCTCCTTCCAGAGGGCGAGCGTGCTGCGCGGGTACGTCCCTGCCGAGGCGAGCCAGGCGGCCCCGTCCGCGGTGACCCCGCTGACGTCGTAGCGGTCGGAGAACGGGTCGATGCGTTCGCTGCTCATGACATCCAGGTCTACCCGCTGTGAACGCACCGCTCCTCACGGTTGCCGGAAACCGGGACAGGTGGGAGAGAAGAGGAGTATCTTGCCCACCTGGCATATGCCAAAGCGAAGTGGACCGTATTCACACCGGGTCCGCGGAGCCCCGCCCTTCGGCCCCGCTCATCAGGTCCCGTCCGTACTCGACCATCTTCTTGGCATAGTCCTCGGTCCACTCGGCGCGTTCCGCGATGTCCGCCGGCGTCAGCCGGTCGAACCGCCGGGGGTCCGCCAGCTGGGCGGCCGCCATCGCCTGGAACTCCACCGCCCGGTCGGCCGCCGCGCGGAACGCCTGCGCCAGCTCCGTCGAGCGGGCCAGCAGCGCCCGCGGATCGTCGATCGACTCCAGGTCGAAGAAGTGCTCGGGGTCGGAGGCCGCCTCCGCGGGCTCGAAGAGCAGGGGCGCGGGGCGTAGCCGCGGTTCGTTCCGACGCGGCGTGGGCTCCGCCATGTCTTCTCCTCCTCGTACGTCGCAATCGACCCGTCCAGGACCGCCGGGCCACCGTCCATTGTCCCGCGCCCACGCAAGTGGGCCCGGAACCCCAGGTCCCTCAAGGCCTGAACGCCACCCGATGTTCCCCGAGCCGCGCCGGCACCGCGGTCACGGCCGCCAGCTCACCCGGTGCTCGGCCAGCCGTGCCAGTACCGCGTGGTTCGCCTCCCAGCCATCAGGGAACTTCACGAGGGTTCCCAGCTGCACCGGCTCCGTGGACGGGTAGTCGTCCAGGAGCTCGCTCACCCCAGCCCGGCAGACCACGATGCAGGCGTGGCGGTGGCGGGAGGCGAGGACGCACAGGCGGCCTGTTTCCAGGTGGAAGGCGGTGGCGTCGGGGCGCCCGGAGAGAGGGTGGAGGACCACCGTGACGTCGTATTCGCGGCCCTGGAGACGGTTCGCCGTGTCGACGGTGACGTCCGTGACCCCCAACTCCGCGAGCGCCGCGCGGATCGCCGCCGCCTGGTCGCGGTGGGCCGTGCCGACGGCGATCCGGTCGGCGGTGAGCGGCGCGGGCTCCTCGGGCGCGCGCTCCGAGGTCGCTGCACCTCCCCGGTCCAGCAGCCGCCGTACGACGGTCGCCACCGCCCGCACCGCCTCGGGGTCCGTGCGCGGAGTGTGCCGCGCGGGCAGCTCCAGCAGGCCCCAGCCCGATACGGCCGCCTCGTCGATCACCCGGTCGGGCCCGGAGCCGTCGGAGGGGACGGCGAAGGCGAGACGGCGGTCGCCGTGGTCCGTGCCGCTGCGGAAGGGTGTGTACGGGTAGAAGGCGTCCGAGACCAGGGGGGCCGCGGAGGCCGGAAGGCGCCAGGACACCGGAAGGCGGTGCTGCGGCAGTTCCGGGTTGTGGGCCAGCAGGGTGGTCACGGCGGAGGCCGAGGGGTCGTACGAAAGCCCCGCCCACTGCTCGCTGCCCACGATGGAGAAGGGGTCGAGCTGCCCGGGGTCGCCCACGAACAGCGCCCGCTCGAACAGCCCCGCCACGGCGAGCAGTGCGTCCGAGCGCATCTGGTACGCCTCGTCCACGATCGCGTGCCGCCACGGCTCGTCGACCTTCACATGCGCCCACTTCGCGGCCGTGGAGACGACGACCGCGAGCCCGGTCAGCTCGCCCGCCTTCGCCGACTTGCGTACGTTCGGCAGGTCGTCGAGCGCCTTGTCGTACGGGTCGGTGTCGCTGCTGTGCAGACGGCCGACCGGGAGCTCGGTGTTCTTTTCCGCGAGCCGCAGAACGAGGTCGTCGACCTGGGCGTTCGTCTGGGCGACGATCATCAACGGGCGTCCCGCATCGGCCAGTTCGAGGGCCGCACGGACGACGAGCGTGGACTTTCCGGCACCGGGCGGCGAGTCGACGACCACGCCCCGGTGGGTGCCGTGCAGGGTGTCGCGGAGGATGGCGTCGGTGGCCTCGGCCGCCAGGGCGCCCGGATCGAATGCGGTGGTGGTCACAGCATGTCCTCCGCGGTCAGGGGATCGGCGGCCTCCGCGGCGGCCTCGCCCGGCGGGCCGCCGTGCGTCCACGGCGTCTCCTCCGGGTCGGGCAGTTTCGGACCGCCCCGCTGCTCGTGCTCGAAGAGGGTGAAGCAGAGCCGGTCGCCCTTCTCGGGCACCGAGCCGGCCTCGGGCTCCTTGCCGCGGCCCATCTTGTCGACGACACGCAGCACGAGCAGATCCTCCGCCTCCCGCCCGACGAACTCCGCCGCCTGCGGCTTGCCGCCCAGCGAGCGGTACACCTTGACCCGCTCGCCCAGGTGCGGACGGTCCTCCGTCCGCACGGTGACCAGCGGGCGGGGGCTCGGCCGCTTGCCCTCGCTGTACGCCATCACGACATCCGTCACCTCCCCGGCGAACGCCTCCCCGGACAGCCGCCGGCCCGCCATCACCAGCGGATCGTCGAGCGCCTCCTGGGCCTCGAGACGGGCCTGTTCGCGCTCGCGTGCGGCGAGCTTGTTGGCAGCGGTGACCGCGTCGTCGCGGCGCGGCTGCGGCGGCTCGCCCGCGGCGATCCGGTCGCGGTGGCCGGTGAACGACCAGCGGTCGCGCGTCCACCGCTCCTCGACATGCGCCCCGTCGGGCAGCGCCCGCAGCAGGTCGAGGCCCTGCCACACCTTCTCCCAGGTGGGCAGGGTGCGGCTCAGCACCAGCTCGCGGATCTCCCGCTCCGCGGCGGTGAGTTCACCGAGCCGGTCGTCCGCCTCCAGACCGTCCTCGGCGACCGCGAGGGCGGAACGCGCGCGGTCGTAGCGCTCGATCGCGGGCGCGAGCAACTTGTTGTCGAACGCCGGGTCGGTGGCCGGTCCGGCGGGCGGGCAGAGCAGTTGGCCCTTGGCGTCGCGGGCCAGCTCGGCATGCAGGGCGGCCTCGGCGCCCGTCGAGCCCTCCGGAGGGTCGATCCACGCGAGCAGGGCGCCCAGATGCTGGTCCTCCAGGGTGGACTGCCCGGTCGCCCAGTGCCGGGCCAGGACATCCGTCATCGCCAGCAGGAGGGAGGATCCGGGGACGCGGGCGCGCTCCCCGAAGTGCGTCAGCCAGCGGCCGAGCAACGGCACGCGCGGGGGCGCGGGATACGGCGCCTCCGGGTCCTGCTCCGCCGTACGCCGGAAGCGCATGGAGCGGCCGAGGAGCCGTACGAAGTCGACGCCCGCGCGGCTCGGCACGATCAACTGCGGGGCGTCCGCGCACAGCTCGACCTCGACCTTGACCCGCTTGCCGGTCTCCGGATCGGTCTCGCCCCGCTCGGCGGCCTCCACGTCCTGCGCGTACGCGTCGAGATACGGCAGGACCACATCGGCCAGCTCGGCCAGGAACGCGAACCTGAGGTCGCGGTCGCGCGGCTGCGGTACGGCCAGCAGGCGCGGCGCGTCCCGGTCGGTCCCCACGAGCGCGCCGAGCGGGGCGCCGGCCTCGCCCGCGGTGGTGAGCGGCACGAAGACGAGGGGCCGCTCGGACAGATGCCGGTGCCGGACGGTGGCGGCGGCCTGTGCGCGGCCGGTGCGCACCGCTTCCAGGCGGGCGAGGGTGGAGATCAGTGACACGGGGTGACCTCCTCACCGAGGGGAGCGAGGGCTTCGGCACGCAGTCGCGCCGCCCTCCGCAGCGCCGCCACCGCCGGGTCGTCCGGGTCGCCGCTCTCGCCGCGGGCCGCCGACAGGACCTCCTCGACCGTCGTCAGGCCGCCCAGTTCGGCGCGGACCGAGCGGCCCAGGGAGGTCACCGCGCCGGCCGCGCGGGAGCGGTCGCGGCAGTGGAAGGCCAGCTCGCAGGCGGACAGGCACTCGGGCGCATACGTGGCCGGGACCGACTCCACGGCCGAGGTCAGCTCGTCGGCGGGCAGCTGAGGGGAGAAGCAGGTGCCCTCGGGGAGCGTGTCGGCGATGTCCTCGATACGGGTGAGACGGGCCAGCTGGCGGCCGGTGACCGCGCGCTGCTTGCGCACGTCGACGGCCGAGGCGGTGGGGAGGTTGGAGAAGTCCTTGGGGCAGACGAGGAGGATCCGGTGCCGCACCTCGGGGACGGGGTCGAGGCGGGCGGCGACCTCTTCCAGAGCCAGCACGTACACCGCCGCCTGGCGTGCCGCCGCGCCCACCTTCGCCGGGTCCGCGCTGCCGTCCAGCATCGGGAAGGACTTGATCTCCACGACGGTCCAGCTGCCGTCGGGATGCACCACCACGGCGTCCGGCTCCAGGAACGCGGGGGAGCCCGCCACGTCGAGCGCGAGCATCGGGTGGTCGAGGAGCGTCCAGCTGCCCGCGGCCGCGGCGGCCTCGCGCAGTGCCAGCGCCGTACGGGCCGCGCGGCCCTCGGGTCCGGTCGCGGAGAGGTCCGGCACCCGCGCCTCGGCGGGCGGCTCCGCGCGCCGGTCCAGCTTCTCGTGCACCAGCCTGAGCAGCTCCGCGCCGCCGTCCGCCTTGACCTTCGCCTCGAACGCGTTGCCCCGCGTGAACGCGAACTGCGACTGCCCGAAGACCGAAGGGGAACCCAGCGCGCTCGCCACCGCCGCCTTGTTCACCCCGGCGCCGTCCAGGATCGCGCGCCGTCTGCACCCGGGGTTGGCGGCGAGGGCGGCCAGGGCGCGCGCGTCCAGCGCCTTGGCCGGTACGTCCGGACCGCGCAGCTCAGCGAGCCGCTGCCGGAGCGCCTTCCCCCGCGTCCGTGGGAGAGGCACCCGGCTCGGCTCCGGATCCGGTCCGGGACTCGCGCTGCCGTGGAATTCGCTCACCCGCGGAAGTCTGGCATCCGGCACTGACAATTGAGGAACCTGCGACCTGAGCGCCCCCTGCGCCGAAGGACAGCCGCTGCTTGATCCCGTCCGCGCCCCGCAGGACGTACGGCGTCAGGACCAGCCCGACGCCCATCACGGCCGCACCCGCGACCGCGTCGAGGAAGTAGTGGTTCGCGGTGCCCATGACCACGATCGTGGTGAGCAACGGGTAGGCGACGGCGGCGGCCTTCGTCGTACGCGTCCTGCCGTACCGCCACAGCATGACCCCGCACCACAGGGCCCAGCCCACGTGCAGACTCGGCATGGCGGCGTACTGGTTCGTCATCCCCCCGAGGCCGCGCGGGGCGCTGGCCTCGCTGCCCCACCAGCCGTACGAGCTGTACTGCGCCATCGTGTCGACGAAGCCGTGGCCGACGGAGAGCAGGCGCGGCGGGCAGGTCGGCAGCAGGGTGAAACCGATCAGGCCGAAGAAGGTGGACGTCATCAGCCAGGTGCGGGCCGCGCGGTAGCGGACGGTGTGCGATCTGAACAGCCAGACCAGGATCGCCGGGGTGACCAGGTAGTGCAGCGACGCGTACCAGAAGTCCGCCGGGACGCCGAGCCATGCCTCGCGGGTGAAGAGCCGGTTGAGCGGGTGCTCGGCGTTGATGTGCAGGAACTTCTCGATGTGCAGGATCGTCACGCCGTGGTCGACGGCGCCCGAGGTGTCACCGCGGGCGAGGAGGCGGCCGGCCGAGTAGCAGGCGTACACCAGCAGGATCAGCGGGAGCTCGGTCCACCAGCGCAGGCGGGTCTGCGGGGTCGCTGCCTCGATGCCCGGTGTCGTCTCGGTCCTCGGCATCCGATCGCCTCCCCCTTCGTTCTCGCGCGGCGCCCGGCGGGCCGGGCGTGCCACTTTACGGCGTACGTGCGCACCCGCTTCGGGCGCCCCGGACCTCAAAGACGCAGAGATCGCCCGCCAGGTTGCCCGCCACCAGCGTGCGCGATGATGGACTGGTTCCGCCTGCGATTTCTCCCGGAAGGCCTTTCAGCTCATGGCACCGCGCATTCTGCTGGCCCGGCACGGACAGACCGCGTGGTCGCTGTCCGGCAAGCACACGGGCAGGACCGACGTGCCGCTCCTGGAGGAGGGCCGGCGGGGCGCCAAGCTGCTCGGCGAGCGGCTGCAGCGGGGGCCGTTCGAGGGGCTTCCCGGGGTGGCCGTCCGTACCAGTCCGCTGGCACGCGCGCGTGAGACGTGTGAGCTTGCGGGGTTCGGGGAGCGGGCCGTCGTGTGGGACACGTTGATGGAGTGGGACTACGGGGCGTACGAGGGGATGACGCCCGAGGAGATTCAGGCTGCGCGGCCGGGGTGGCTGATCTGGCGGGACGGGGTGCCGGAGGGGGAGTCGCTGGCAGAGGTGACCGCGCGGGCCGACGAGGTGGTGGCGTGGGCGCGGGGGGAGGATCGGGATGTGCTGGTGTTCGCGCACGGGCACATCTTGCGGTCGATCGGGGCTCGGTGGTTGGGGCTGCCGTTGGACTTCGCCGCGCGGATTCGGTTGAACCCGACGTCGCTGTCGGTGCTGGGGTGGGCTTATGGCGAGCCTGCTATTGAGAGCTGGAACGACCTGGGGCACTTGACCGGGGTGTGAGCTGTGACCGGCGGTGTCGCTGGCGGGCGGGGGTGTCGCTGGCCGGCGCTTGCCGGGTGCCGCTCTCTTTGGGACGGGTGCCGCCCTTGGCGGCACGATCGCCCGCAGCTACGGCGGCAGGGTTGGCCGCACTACGGCGGCGCGGTTGGCCGCAGCTACGGGGTTCGGGGCTGGTTGGCGTGGCGGTCCAGGAAGGTTGACACGCCTGATGCCCGGCGGTGCGGAAGCAGCACCCTCGCCGTGCCCGCCAGCATCGTCTGGACCCGGGAGGACTGGACCTGGTCCAGGAGGTCCAGTACCTGCATTCCGGCTGTCGCCGCCTCGTCCGGGCGGCCGCCTCTGGCCAGGTCGTCCGCCAGTTCTGCCGTGTAGAGGGCGATGTTGCGGGTGAAGTGCGGGTTCTGGAGCTGGGCCGCGCGGCGCGCGTGGCGGGCGGCGCGGGGCCAGTCGCCCAGCGTCGACCAGCACTGCGCCTCCAGGCCCTCCAGCTCGGCCTCGCCGTAGAAGCTCATCCACTCGGGGTCGGCGTCCGAGGGGCCTCGCTCGAAGAGGGTCTGCGCGCGGACGAGCGCCTGTTCGCAGGCGGTGCGGTCGGCGAGTCCCGCCCAGCCGCCCGCCTCGCGCAGCGCGAGCAGCGACATCAGCCGGGCGGAGCCCAGGGGGCGCGCGACGCGTTGTGCGGCCTGCGCGGCCCGGACCGCCTCGCGCGGGCGTCCGGCGTCGCGCGCCAGGAACGCCGTGTTGCAGAAGGCGTGCGCCTCCAGGGCGTCGTCGCCGGTCATCCGGGCGGTCGCGAGGGCCTCCGCGTAGTGCGAACGGGCATCGTCGAACCGCCCCGAGTCGTGCGCCAGCCAGCCCACGGAGATGGCGAGTTCACCGGCGCCCGAGTGGAGACGGTCGGCGGTCGTCTGCCGGGTCGCCCCGGCGTCCAGGAGCGCATAGGCGGCGCGCAACGGAGCCGACGCGCGCCGGTAGAGCCCGTCCGCGCCGTGCCGGTCGTCGAGCAGCCGGATTCTGCGTACGGCCTCTTCGAGTGCGTACGCGTCGTTCGCGCCGGGGCGGCGGACGGGACGTCCCGCTGCCGCGGCGTCGAAGGCGAGCCCGATCGGGCCCAGCGAGGCGGCGGCCACCGTGGCGCCACCGCCGGTCATGAATGCGCGACGCAGCACGTCGCTCTCCTCGTAGTTCTCGTGAAGCGCAGGGCTCTCGTGACGGCCATGCGGGTCGTAAGGGACGTGCGGGTGGTAAGGGACCTGCGGGTGGTAGGGGACCTGCGGGTCCGGGGTGTCCTGCGTTTCATACGGCTCGTACGCCCCCCGTGTCTCACCGGTGGGGTGCGCCCGGCGTCCGCGGACGGACGAGCGGGGCGCGAAACCCAGGTCGGTGAGCGTGCGGCCGGGGAACATGTGCAGGAACACCCGTTCGTATGCGTAGTTGGGGCAGCGGATCTCGCCCGCCTCGACCCGGCCGATGTAGCGCGCGTCGCAGCTGACCCGCTCCCCGATCTCGCGCGCGGCCCGGCGCACCGCGGCGGCGAACTCGGCCGGCGAGCGCTGTCCGCGCAACTGCCGGAAGACGAGGTTCGGCCGCGGTGGCCTGGGGGGCGTGGGCTGGGACGAGGTCAGGTGTGACGACGCCATGGCCGGGTCCTCTCTTGCGAACCGTCGAACCATGCCGGATTCAGGGTGGGTTGTCCGTGTAGAGCCCTGTCTCCAGCGGGGAAGAACGTACCTGCTGTGTCGGACCGCTCACGCTGGGTTTGGCTACAAACCGGATATCTCATGCGGGATCTGCCATGAACTGCCATCCTTTGTGGCTGACTTCCGCCGTAGCCGTTGACGCGGCAGCCGCGTTGAACCCTGCGGACCGGGAGCCGCCCGACTCCCGACCCGCTTCGTTCAAGGAGGGGTTCCGTGGTGGAGGCCGGGATGGACACCAGACAGAGCGTCGTTCCTCGTACGCCGCCCGCGACCGTGGCGCATGCCCCGGCCCCGGCGCGCGGCGAGCCGCCCCTCCCGGACGGCGCGTGCGACCTCGTCACCGTGCCCACCCGGCAGGGGCTGGAGGCCGTCGACATCCTGCGGCGCGGCGCGGGCGACGCGGTCGGCCCCGTCCTGCACGACGACGACTGCAACACCCTCGGCTTCGTCGTGCCGCCCGGTACGGCCGCTGCCTGGGACGTCCCCGGCAGCACCTGTACGGAGACCGACGGCCGCGGTCTGAGACTGAACCCCGAGCCGCCCGAGGGGGGCTCGGACTGGCTGCTCCCGCCCGGTGAGGCCGATCTCGCGACCGACCCGGCGGTTCTGCGCGCCGCCCTGGGCGAAGCGGCACGGATCATCGAGGCCGCGGACAACTGCCGCTGACCCGGTCGCTCGTGCCACCCCGTGCAGGCGTGGCCGCCCGGCGCCGCCGATAATGGGGCAATGGGAAAGTCCAGGAACCCCCGGCGCGGAAGCGGCGGCGCCGAGGCGGTCGTCGAGGCCGTCGACGGCGGGCTCGCCGAGCTCATGCCGGACCGGGACCGGGCGCGGGCCTGGACGCTGCTGATCGACGGGGCGCCGCAGTCGCACGTCGATCTGGACGACCCCTCCTACCTCTCCTTCGAGTACCAGCGCCGGCTCGGGCATGTCATCGACCTCGTCGCACCGGCCGGGAAGCCCGTGCACGCCGTGCACCTCGGCGGCGGAGCACTCACTCTCGCCCGCTATGTCGCCGCCACCCGCCCCCGCTCCACCCAGCAGGCCGTCGAGCGGGACACCGCGCTCGTCCAACTGGTCCGCCGTGAGCTGCCGTTGGACCCGAACGCCCGGATCAGGGTGCGTTCCGTCGACGCCCGCGAAGGGCTCGCCAAGGTGCTCGACGGCTGGGCCGACCTCGTCATCGCCGATGTGTTCAGCGGGGCCCGCACCCCGGCCCACCTCACCTCGACCGAGTTCCTCGACGACGTCCGCCGGGTCCTGAAGCCGGGCGGCTGCTACACCGCCAACATCGCCGACGGGCCGCCGCTCGCCCACCTCCGCGGCCAGATCGCCACCGCGGCCGCCCGTTTCCCCGAACTCGCGCTGGTCGCCGACCCGACCGTGCTGCGCGGCAAGCGCTTCGGCAACGCGGTCCTCGTCGCCTCCGACGCCCCGCTGCCGATCGCGGAACTGACCCGCAGGGCGGCCTCCGACCCGCACCCCGGCCGCGTCGAACACGGCCGCGCGCTCCTCGACTTCACCGGCGGGGCGCCCGCGGTGACGGACGAGGCGGCGGTCGCCTCACCGGCGCCGCCGCCCTCCGTGTTCCGTTGACCAGTGGTTCCCGGCTAGTAGGTCCCGATCTCCACATGCGGCGGCCCGTCGTGCCAGGTGCAGATCACCGAGACCTTGTTGGTGCCCGAGGTGAACTCCACCCGGATCCAGGTCTCCGTCTTCCACGTCTGCATCGACCAGCCGGTGTCCGGGGTCGCCATGACGAGCGTCGCCGCACTCCTGCCGAGGTCGAAGACCACCCGACCGCCGTCGGTGTCGTAGCTCTTGACCTGGCCGGATGCGGTGGGTGTCGGGGTAGGGCTCGGGGTCGACGGCGTGGGCGTCGGGGAGGGCGTGCGCGAAGGCCTCCTGGACGGTGACGGCGACGGCCGCCTCGTCGACGACGCCAGCGGCTGCGACTCCTGAGTGGTCGCGTCCGCCGCCGCGATCGGCAGGGCCCGCGGCGGGTCGTACGCCGTGCCCGCCATCACCGTGTGGACACCCCACCACGACAGCGTGACCGCCGCGCCCGTGGCGAGCGACCAAGCCAGTACGTGTACGAGTCCTCTGCGCATCGCGGGCCATACTGCCTCACGCGTCCCACCAGCCGCACACGGTCGGAGTTATCCACAGGCCCCGATACGGCCTGCCCGCATGGCGTACGGTGCCGCGCATGGCAAGTGTGCTCGTGGTCGAGGACGACCAGTTCGTACGTTCGGCGCTGATCCGGCACCTGACCGATGCCGCTCACACCGTGCGCAGTGTCGGGACGGCGCTGGAGGCGCTGCGCGAGGTCGCCCACTTCCGTTTCGACGTGGTGATTCTGGACCTGGGACTGCCCGATCTGGACGGGTCCGAGGCCCTGAAGATGCTGCGCGGCATCACCGACGTGCCGGTGATCATCGCCACCGCGCGGGACGACGAGACGGAGATCGTCCGCCTGCTCAACGCGGGCGCCGACGACTACCTGACCAAGCCGTTCTCCGTCGAGCACCTGTCCGCGCGGATGTCCGCGGTCCTGCGACGGTCCCGGTCCGCCCCCGCGGACGCCATGCCCTCCACCGTCCTGCGGGTTGGCGGCCTCACCGTCGACCCGCTGCGCCGCCAGGCCGAGCTGGACGGTATGCGGCTCGACCTCACCCGCCGCGAGTTCGACCTGCTCGCCTTCCTGGCCGGCCGGCCGGGCGTCGTCGTACCCCGCAAGGAACTCCTCGCCGAGGTGTGGCAGCAGTCGTACGGCGACGACCAGACCATCGACGTCCATCTGTCCTGGCTGCGGCGGAAGCTGGGCGAGACGGCGGCGCAGCCCCGCTATCTGCACACGCTGCGGGGCGTCGGCGTGAAGCTGGAGCCGCCCGCCTCCGGGGGAGCGGAGCCGCCGCGATGAGATGGGCACTGGTCAAGGTCTGTCTGGCGGTCACCGCCATGGTCGTGGTCGCCTTCGCGGTGCCGCTCGGGCTCGTCGTCAAGGAGATGGCCCGTGACCGTGCGTTCTCCAACGCCGAGCGGCAGGCGGCCGCGGTCGCCCCGGCGCTGTCCATCACCACCGAGCGCGACCAGCTGGAGCGGGTCGTCGCCTCCGCCGGTTCGGACTCCGGGATGGCGGTGCACATACCGGCGGCCGCCGGACAGTCCGCCGTCGACATCGGGCGGCAGCGCGCCGCCGGCGAGGACATCGCGACCGTGCGCAAGCTGGGCCGCGCCTCCACCACCGCGGTCTCCGGCGGCTCCACACTGCTCCAGCCGGTCGCACTCAGTACCGGTGCGATCGCCGTCGTCGAGGTGTACGTCCCCGAGTCCGAGGTCAGCAACGGCGTCGGTACGGCGTGGGCGGTGCTCGCGGGGGTGGGGATCGCCCTGATCGTCGGATCCGTCGCGGTCGCCGACCGGCTGGGCGTACGGATGGTGCAGCCCGCGCAGAAGCTGGTCGAGAGCGCGCACGAGCTGGGGGAGGGGAAGCTGGGGGCACGGGTGCCGGAGGAAGGACCGACCGAACTGCGGCTGGCGGCGGTCGCCTTCAACTCCATGGCCGACCAGGTCGTACAACTCCTCGCGAACGAGCGGGAGCTGGCGGCCGATCTGTCCCACCGGCTGCGCACCCCGCTGACCGTGCTGCGCCTCAACGCGGCCTCGCTCGGTGAAGGACCGGCCGCCGAGCAGACCCGGGCCGCCGTCGCCCAGCTGGAGCGCGAGGTCGACACCATCATCCGCACCGCCCGGGACGCCAAACCCCAGACCGCGGCCGCCGGTCCCGGCGCCGGATGCGACGCGGCCGAGGTGGTCCGCGAGCGGATGGCGTTCTGGTCGGCGCTCGCCGAGGACGAGGGCCGCAAGTGGCGGATGGCAGGCGCCGACCATCCGGTGCGCATACCCGTGGCCCGGGCGGACCTCGCGGCCGCACTGGACGCCCTGCTCGGCAACGTCTTCCGGCACACCGCCGAGGGCACGGCCTTCGCGGTCGACCTGCACAACGGCGAGGACGCGGTGATCGTGCTGGTCTCCGACGCCGGCCCCGGGATCCAGGACCCCGAGGCCGCCATGGCGCGCGGGCGGGGATCCGGCAGCGACGGATCCACCGGGCTGGGCCTGGACATCGTGCGCCGGCTCGCCGAGTCGACCGGCGGTGACGTGCGGATCGGGTCCTCGGTCCTCGGCGGGACCGAGGTGCGGATCTGGATCCAGCTGGACGGGCGGGAGCGGACGCCCGGACGGGGCCACCGCTCCGTACGGCGACGCAGACAGAAGAAACTCGTCTAGAAATTGGTCTCTACCTTTAACCGTCCCCGATCCCTTCCTTAAGCGCACCCTAAGATCCTCAACCCCCGTCCGGATCAGGCGCTTTGCCCGGTTCCGGCTCGCTAGCGTGCTGCCGCACCCACCCCCGGGGCACCCCGTGAATCCCCGCGAACAGCGAAGGCAGGCACGCGCATGAGCACGCACCGGCGCAGGATCAGTGGCAGGAACAAGGCGATCGGCGGAGCTGTCGCCGCGGCCGTGATCGGTGGCGGCGCGCTCCTGCTCACCGGTACCGCGCAGGCGGCCGGAGTGGCCGCCGCGTACACGAAGACCAGCGACTGGTCGACCGGCTACACCGCGCAGTACGTCGTCACGAACAACACCGCGCAGACGGAGAAGAGCTGGAAGCTGGAGTTCGACCTGCCGTCCGGCGCCAGGCTGAGCTCGCTCTGGAACGCCGAGTCCAGCGTGAGCGGACAGCACGTCACCGTGACGCGGGCCAAGTGGGACACCGACGGCCTCGCGCCCGGCAAGTCCGTCACCGTCGGCTTCGTCGTCAACGGCACCGGCAACCCAAGCAGTTGTCTCGTCGACGGCGCCAAGTGTTCCGCCGACGACGGCCCGACGCCCGAGCCGAGCGGCCGCCCGACCCAGTCCCCGACCCCCACCCCCACTCCCACCAGGACGGCGACCCCCACGGCCACCCCCACCCCGACCCAGAGCTCCGGCACCGGCACCACGGCGGGCGCGGGCTTCGCCCCCTACGTCGACACCTCCCTCTACCCCGCCTTCGACCTCCTCGCGAGCGCCGACGCGACCGGCGTGAAGAACTACAACCTCGCCTTCATCACCGACGGCGGCGGCTGCACACCCAAGTGGGGCGGTGTGACCGACCTCGGCAGCGACGGGGTGGCATCCCAGATCGGCGCCCTGCGCGCCAAGGGCGGTGACGTCCGCGTCTCCTTCGGCGGCGCCTCCGGTTCCGAACTGGCGACGACGTGCTCCTCGGCGGACGCGCTCGCCACGGCGTACGGCAAGGTCGTGGACCAGTTCAAGCTGACCAAGGTCGACTTCGACGTCGAGGGCGGCGCGCTCCCCAACACCACGGCGAACACGAACCGCGCGAAGGCGATAGCCAAGCTCCAGGCGGCCCACCCCGACCTGGACGTCTCCTTCACCCTCCCGGTCATGCCCGAGGGCCTCACCCAGGACGGGGTGAACCTCCTCTCCAACGCCAAGTCCAACGGCGCGAAGATCAACACCGTCAACATCATGGCGATGGACTACGGCGCCTCCTACAGCGGCGACATGGGCACCTACGCCGAGCAGGCGGCCACCGCCACGCAGGCGCAGGTCAAGAGCGTGCTCGGCCTCTCCGACGCTGCCGCCTGGAAGACGGTCGCGGTCACCCCGATGATCGGGGTCAACGACGTCTCGTCCGAGATCTTCAAGGTTGACGACGCCACCCAGCTGACGGCCTTCGCCAAGACCAAGGGCCTCGGCGGCCTGTCGATGTGGTCGGCGACCCGCGACAAGCAGTGCGCCGGCGGGACCAAGCCCACCGCCGACGCCACCTGCAGCTCGATCACCCAGGACAAGTTCGCCTTCTCGAAGGCGTTCGGAGCCTTCAACTGACCACCGTGCAACGGGGGTTGACGCGCCCCGGCCGGACTTCCCCCCACCCGGCCGGGGCGCGGCGTCCCCCTCGGGCGCCGCGCCCCCGCTGTGGGCTCCCGCCCCCGGTCAGTCCGCCGCCACAGGAGGCAACGTCCCCGTCCGAGCAGCCTGCCCGTACCAGAGGGCGCTCGACTTCGGCGTACGAGTCAGCGTGGCGTAGTCGACGTACACCGCCCCGAAGCGCTTCTCGTACCCGTACGCCCACTCGAAGTTGTCCATCAGGGACCACAGGTAGTACCCGCGGACATCCGCGCCGTCGGTGATCGACCGGCGCACCGCCGCGAGATGCTTCTCCAGGTAGGCGATGCGCTCGGGGTCGTGGACGCGGCCGTCGGAGTCGGGCTTGTCGTCGTAGGCCGCACCGTTCTCGGTGATGTACAACGGCAGTCCGGGCGCCTCCCTCGTGTACCGCATGATCAGCTCGTGCAGGCCGGTCGGGTCGATCGTCCAGCCCATCTCGGTGCGTTCGCCCGGGGTCTGGTGGAAGGCGACGTCGTCCGCGCCCGGCCACGGGGAGTGGTCGCTGGCGCCGTGGCCGTCGGCGCGCGGGTTGCTCGGGTCCGCCTCGGCCGCCGAGACCAGCGTGGGCGTGTAGTAGTTGAGACCCAGCGCGTCCAGCGGCTGGTGGATCGCGCCGAGGTCGCCGTCGAGGACGTACGACCAGTCGGTGATCAGCTCGGTCGCCGCGAACAGCGACTCCGGGTACGCCCCGTGCAGGATCGGGCCGTGGAAGACGCCGTTGGCCAGGTCGTCGATCTTCCGCACCGCCGCCAGGTCCCCCGGGTCCTGCGGCGAAAGGGGCCTGACCACCGAGGAGTTGAGGCTGAGCGCGACCGAGTTGCGGGCCGGCATCACCGACCGCAGGGCCGAGGTGCCGAGCCCGTGCGCCAGGTTCAGGTGATGAGCGGCCCTCAGGGACGCCTCCGGGTCCGTCCGGCCCGGCGCGTGCACCCCGGAGCCGTAGCCCAGAAACGCGCTGCACCACGGCTCGTTCAGGGTGATCCACTGCTCCACCCGGTCGCCCAGCGCCTCGCCCACGATCTGCGCGTACTCGGCGAACCTGAGCGCCGTGTCCCGCTCCGGCCAGCCGCCCGCGTCCTCCAGTTCCTGCGGCAGGTCCCAGTGGTAGAGGGTGACGGCCGGCTTGATGCCGTGCTCGAGCAGCTCGTCGACCAGCCGCCGGTAGAAGTCCAGGCCCACCTGTACGGCGGGCCCCCGGCCCGTCGGCTGCACCCGCGACCAGGAGATCGAGAAGCGGTACGCGGACAGGCCCAGCTCGGCCATGAGCGCCACGTCTTCGCGGTACCGGTGGTAGTGGTCGACAGCGATGTCACCGTGCTCGCCGCCGGCGGTCTTGCCCGGCGTATGGCTGAAGGTGTCCCAGATCGAGGGCGTACGACCGCCCTCCCGCACCGCCCCCTCGATCTGGTACGCGGAGGTCGCGGCACCCCAGAGGAAGGCGGGGGGAAAGGTCACCGGGGTCGCCGGCTGTGCGGACTCAGGCATGGAAGCGCTCCCATAAGTGGTCGTCGAGACCGAAGAGTTGGAGGGGTGGGGGAGGGACAGGGGGAGGAACGGCGGGAGAAGAGGGGCCGAGGCGGCGCTGACCCGGCCCCCAGGCGACGTACAACGACTACGGCAGCACCGGAACGCAGCCGGGACGCCGAACCGTCAGCCCTTGATCGCGCCCTGCATGATGCCGCCCACGATCTGCTTGCCGAACAGGATGAACGCGATCAGCAGCGGCAGCGTGCCCAGCAGCGCGCCCGCCATGATCACCGCCTGGTCGGGGACATAACCGGTGCCGAGCGAGTTGAGGGCGACCTGCACGGTCGGGTTCTGCTGGTTGAGGGCGATGATCGGCCACAGGAAGTCGTTCCAGGCGAACACGAAGGTCAGCAGGCCCAGCACGGCCATCGCGGGACGGGCCGCGGGGAAGACCACGTGCCAGACGACTCTCAGGCTGCTCGCCCCGTCCACCCGGGCCGCCTCGATCAGCTCGGTGGGCAGCGCCTGCACCAGGTACTGCCGCATGAAGAACGTGCCGAAGGCGCTGACGAGGGTGGGCAGAATGACCGTCTGCAGCTGGTTGGACCAGCCCAGGTCCGCCATCCACAGATACAGGGGTACGACGGCCAGCTGCGGCGGGATCATCATGGTGCCGATGGTCAGCAGCAGTAGGGTGCTCGAGAACCTGAACCGCAGCTTGGCGAAGGCGAACCCGGCGAGCGTGGAGAACAGGACCGTACCGATGGTGATGGTCCCGGCGACGATCGTCGAGTTGACCATCGCGGTGCCGAGCCCGGCCTGGTCCCAGGCGGCCTGCAGGTTCTTGAACAGGTTCGCGCCGAACCACAGGGGCGGCGGTGACTGCGCGAGCCGCTCGTTGTTGCGCGAGGCCGCGATGGCCGTCCAGACCAGCGGGGCCAGCGAGATCAGTGCGAAGACCGTCAGGACGACATAGGTGACCGGGCCCGCGTGCATCTGCTTGCCCGCGCCGAGCACCCTGCGGCGTCCGGGGCCACGGCGCTCGCCCTTCCCCTTCGCCTGAGGGAGTGTCAGTTCACTGGTCGTCATGGGACTTCCTCAACCGTCGGGTGATCAGCAGGTTGATCGCGGCGATGACCAGCAGGATCAGGAACATCGTCCAGGCGATCGCGGAGGCCTTGCCGAGGTTGCCGATGCCCCAGCCCTGGTCGTACATGTACAGGCCGAGCGTCTGGTACTGGTGCGCGGAACCGCCCTTCGAGCCGCTGACCCCGCCGAACAGGAGCGGCTCACCGAACAGTTGGGTCGCGCCGATCGTGGAGACGACCACCGTGAACAGGATTGTCGGCCGCAGCATCGGGATCGTCACATGGCGGAACTGCTGCCAGCGGCCCGCGCCGTCGATCGCCGCCGACTCGTACAGGTCGGAGGGGATCGCCTGCATCGCCGCGAGGTAGATCAGCGCGTTGTAGCCCGTCCACCGCCAGATCACGATCGTGGAGACGGCGAACTGCCCGCCCCAGTCGGACTCGCGCCAGTTGATCGGGTGGACACCCACGAAATGGAGCAACCAGTTGACCATGCCGCCGTCCCACGAGTACAGCAGCGTGAAGACCAGCGTCGCCGCCGCCACCGAGGTGGCGTACGGGGTGAGCATCACGACCCGCCACAGAGTCGAGCCGCGCAGCTTGTAGTTGAGCAGATGGGCGATCCCGATCGCCATCAGCAACTGCGGAACGGTGGAGATCACGCCGATGCTGAACGTGTTCTCCAGGGCGTTCCAGAAGAACTCCGAGGACAGCAGGTGCTGGTAGTTGTCCAGGCCGGCCCAGGTCTGGTGGTCCAGACCGGACAGCTGCACGTTGTGCAGCGAGTACCAGGCCGTATAGAGGAGCGGGACGAGTCCGAAGGCCCCGAAGATGATGAAGAAGGGGGCGATGAACGCGTACGGGGACGCCTTCATGTCCCAGCGGTACAGCCGGCTGCGCCATGAGTCGGGGCCCGGCGGTGTACCGCGACCGTGAGCGCCCCGGGCCGCGCCCGGCGGGGTGCCGGGCGCGGCCTCGGCGCTCGACGCGGAATGCGCGAGAGCCTGCTGGGAGCTGGTCACTGGCCGAGCACGTCCTTGACCTCGTTCTTGGCCGCGTCCCAGCCCTGCGCCGGGCTCTTGCCCTTCTGCTCGACCTGGAGGATGCCGACGTCGGTGATCGCCGTGTTGATCGGCTGGTCCTTGATGCCGAAGTACTGGACCGGGATGGTCTTCGCCGAGTCGGCGAAGATCTGCGTGATCGGCGCGTTCGAGAAGTAGGCCGTGGTGTCCGCGGCCGGCTTCAGGTTCGCGTACGCCGACGGGGTCGACGGGAAGCTGGCCTGCTTGGCGAAGACCTTCGCCTGCTGCTCGGGCGCGGTCAGCCACTTCGCCAGGGCGATGGCCTCCTTCTGGTGCTTGCCCGCCGTCGGCACGCCGAGGAAGGAGCCGCCCCAGTTGGACGCGGTCGGGGCCGCCGCCACGTCCCAGTTGCCCTTGCCGGAGGCGCCGGACTTCTGCTCGATGTAGCCGATCATCCATGCCGGGCAGGCCACCGTCGCGAAGGTGCCCTTGGCGTAGCCCTGGTCCCAGGTCGGGTCGAACTGCTTCAGCTTCGCCGACATGTCGCTGGTCGCCACGGACATGGCGACGTCCCAGGCCTTCTTCACACCGTCGGACTTGTCCCAGACGACGTTGCCGTCCTTGTCGTAGTAGCGCTCCGACCCGCCGCCGAGGGCCGCGTTGTAGACGGAGGAGGCCGAGTCCACGAACTTGGTGCCCTTGGGCGCCTTCTTCATGTACTCCTTGCCGAGGGCCACGTACTTCGCCCAGTCGCCCTTCCACTGCGCGGCGAGCTTGGTGCGGTCCGTCTCCAGACCGGCCTTCTTGAAGAGGTCCTTGCGGTAACAGATCGCCATCGGGCCGACGTCGGTGCCGAGTCCGATCAGCTTGCCGTCCTTGGTGGTGGCCTGCGCGTTCTTCCAGTCCAGCCACTGGGACTTGTCGACGTCCTTGCCGAGGTCGACGAACTTGCTGCCCTGCGTCTGCACGGCCTCGGTGATGTTGCCGACCTCGATCGCCTGGATGTCGTCGGTGCCGGAGCCCGCCTGCAGCCGGGTGAGGACCTTCGGCCAGTACACGTCGGTACGGGTGGTGACGTTCTCCTTGATGCTGATGTCCGGGTGCAGCTTCATGTACTCGTCGTAGAGACCGGCCTGCTTGTAGCCGAACACACCGAAGGTGCCGATGGTCAGTGTGGTCTTGCCCTTGCCGTTGCCGCCGCTGTCGTTCGACGAGCCGTCGTCCGAGTCCTTGGAGCAACCGGCCAGCAGTCCCGTGGTCAGCGCGGCGACGGCCGCGAGGGCCATCAGCCGGTGGGACCGGCGGGTACTCGTGCGCATTGCGTCCTCCTGTTGCCTGACGTGCCGACCCCCCGGCCAACTGCACTGTTGGGCCCGTTCTACACGCTGCGGCTCGGGCGGGGAACGTGCGGGATGTGTATGTGTCAGGTACTGTGGGAGCGCTCCCACAAGTGATGTGTTGAAGGTTCGCGGGTTCGAGCGGGGGTGTCAAGGGAGTCGGCATGGCGAGATGCGTTCAGTTATCGGGCCGTTAACTGGACGAGAGGACTCCGGTGCGTGAGCGCTCCGCCGGCCGGCCGGTACGCCCTCTGCGGGTACGCCGTGGCCGGTCGCTCCCCCACTCTCGGCTTCGCTCGAGCGGGGGGACCCCCATTGCGGC
Source organism: Streptomyces sp. NPDC001492 (assembly GCF_053597275.1). NCBI lineage: Bacteria > Bacillati > Actinomycetota > Actinomycetes > Kitasatosporales > Streptomycetaceae > Streptomyces > Streptomyces sp. NPDC001492. The sequence goes on from NZ_JBSFHW010000010.1 coordinate 20,009, forward strand.
GAAGCCGCATGTCGATGCAGTCCCGCGCCCCTTCGGGACGCTGGGCGGGAGCCCCCGGGGACGTTCACGGATCCCCCGGGACTGTTAGATTCCAGGCCAGCTGTAATAACGGCGGAAGGCGGAGCCAGATGCGGAACCGGAGCGGTGGTCGACCCACCCTCGAAGAGGTTGCCGCCCGCGCCGGCGTGGGCCGCGGCACGGTCTCAAGGGTGATCAATGGCTCGCCGCGTGTCAGCGACGCGACCCGCGCGGCGGTCGAGGCGGCGGTGGCCGAACTCGGATACGTCCCCAACACGGCCGCTCGCGCCCTTGCGGCGAACCGCACGGACGCGATCGCCCTGGTCGTTCCCGAGCCGGAGACCCGCTTCTTCGCGGAGCCGTACTTCTCGGACATGCTGAAGGGGGTCGGCGCCGAGCTGTCCGAGACGGAGATGCAGCTCCTGCTGATCTTCGCGGGCAGCGACCGCGAGCGCCGCCGCCTCGCGCAGTACCTCGCCGCCCACCGCGTGGACGGCGTCCTTCTGGTCTCGGTGCACGCGGACGACCCGCTTCCCGACCTCCTCGCGCAGCTGGAGATCCCCGCCGTGATCAGCGGCCCCCGGTCGGCCGCCGAGACCCTGACCTCGGTGGACTCGGACAACTACGGCGGTGGCCGCTCGGCGGTGGAGCACCTGCTCTCCCGGGGCCGCCGCAAGATAGCCCACATCACCGGCCGCCTCGACGTCTACGGCGCCCAGCGCCGCGTCGACGGCTACCGCGACGCCCTGCGCGACGCGGGCCAGGAGGCCGACGAACTCCTCATCGAACCGGGCGACTTCACCGAGGAGGGCGGCCGCCGGGCGATGACCAGACTGCTCGCCCGCTGCCCCGACCTGGACGCGGTCTTCGCGGGCTCCGACGTGATGGCGGCCGGCGCCCGCCAGGTCCTGCGCGAGGAGGGCCGGCGCATCCCCGACGACGTGGCGCTCGTCGGCTACGACGACTCGGCCATCGCCCGCCACATGGACCCGCCCCTCACCAGCGTCCGCCAGCCCATCGAGGAAATGGGCCGCCGCATGATCGACCTCCTCCTCGCCGAGATCGCCGACCGCCGCCCGGCCGTCTCCCGCGGCCTGGAACGCCGCCAGATGGTCCTTGCGACGGAACTGGTGCCGCGTACGTCTTCCTGACTCCCGCCCGGGCTGCGCGTCTGCACGGCGAAAGGGAGCGGCCGAGCCGCGCCCCCCCGTACATGTGCCTGCGGGCTCGTCGCAGAAGCCCGGCCCGCCCGGGCCACGGCCGCGGTCCCACGCTCCGCCTCCGAGGCGCGGCTCTGACAGGGGGTGCCGACGACCCGGGCGATCTTCGCGACCGTCCCGGTGATCGTTGCCCGGACGGTGCCCGTCGGCCGGGAGGGGACGGCAGCCATCCCGTCGGTGTGCGAGACGGGGAAAAGGACCCGGAAACGAATCAGCCGGTGACCCTGTCTTCAGGGTCACCGGCTGATTACTCAGGGTGAGTGACGGGACTCGAACCCGCGACATCCTGGACCACAACCAGGTGCTCTACCAGCTGAGCTACACCCACCACGACCGGCGGTTTACTTCGTGGTTTTCCGACCGGCCGAGAAAAAGTGTACAGGGTCCGAAGGGGTGCTCGCGCACGCCTTGTGCCGCGCCCCCTCGGGGGCGTTACTCCGCAGGCAGGACGTGCTTGGCGGCGATGGACCTGGCGGTGTCGGAGTCGGGGCCGGGCTGCGGCACGAAGATCGCCTCGCGGTAGTAGCGCAGTTCCGCGATGGACTCGCGGATGTCGGCGAGGGCGCGGTGGTTGCCGTTCTTCTCGGGGCTGTTGAAGTAGGCCCGCGGGTACCAGCGCCGGGCGAGCTCCTTGACGCTCGACACGTCGACGATCCGGTAGTGGAGATAGTCCTCGAGCGTCGGCATGTCGCGGAGCAGGAAGCCGCGGTCGGTTCCGACCGAGTTGCCGCACAGCGGGGCCTTGCCGGGTTCCTTGACGTGTTCGCGGACGTAGGAGAGGACCAGTTCCTCCGCGTCGGCCAGCGTCGTGCCGCCGGCGAGTTCGTCCAGCAGCCCGGACGCGGTGTGCATCTGACGCACCACCTCCGGCATCGTCTCCAGTGCCTTGGACGGCGGACGGATGACGATGTCGACACCCTCACCGAGGATGTTCAGCTCGGAGTCGGTGACGAGGGCGGCTACCTCGATGAGAGCGTCGTCGGACAGCGAGAGGCCGGTCATCTCGCAGTCGATCCACACCATGCGATCGTTCATGCGACCACCCTAAGGCTGGCGCCCGCAAAATCGGCCCCTCCGGTGTTCGAGGAGCAGGGGTACGGGAGGAGGGGGCGGTGGCCTCGGCCACCGCCCCCTCCTCGCCGTCAGGTACCGCTGCGCTGCCCCGGCAGGCTCGCCCGGCTCGTCACATAGGCCTCGCGGCCGTTCTCCGCAGCGGCCGCGGCGGAAAGCGACGGACCCGAGCCGACGGCACTCGCCGCGGCGCGCCGGCTCTGGATCGGAACCGGCCCCTCCGGATGCAGCAGGGGCGCGGGTCCCGGCGCCCCGGCCGCACCTTCCACGTCGGCAGGCTTGTCGCCCTGCGGACGGCGAGCCCGGTACGCGGCACGGTAGGCCGCCGGGGACGAGCCCAGCTGACGGCGGAAGTGCCCGCGCAGGGCCACCGGCGAGCGGAAGCCGCAGCGGCCCGCGACCTCGTCCACCGAGTAGTCCGACGTCTCAAGGAGGCGCTGCGCCTGCAGCACCCGCTGGGTGATCAGCCACTGCAGCGGAGCGCTGCCGGTGAGCGAGCGGAACCGGCGGTCGAAGGTGCGCCGGCTCATGTAGGCGCGCGCGGCGAGGGTCTCCACGTCGAACTGCTCGTGGAGGTGCTCCAGCGCCCAGGCGACGACCTCCGCGAGCGGGTCGGCGCCGATCTCCTCTGGTAAAGACCTGTCGAGGTAGCGCTCCTGACCGCCCGACCGGCGCGGCGGCACCACCAGACGCCGGGCCAGTGCGCCCGCCGCCTCGTTGCCGTGGTCCGTCCGCACGATGTGGAGACAGAGGTCGATTCCGGCCGCCGTACCGGCGGAGGTCAGCACATCGCCGTCGTCGACGAAGAGCTCTCTCGGATCGACGTGCACCGACGGATAGCGCTTGGCCAGCGTCGGTGCGTACATCCAGTGTGTGGTCGCGGGGCGGCCGTCCAGCAGGCCCGCCGCCGCCAGCACGAAGGCGCCGGTGCACAGCCCGACTATGCGGGCGCCTTCCTCGTGCGCCCGGCGCAGTGCGTCGAGCGCCTCCTCCGGCGGCGGAGACGTGATCGAGCGCCAGGCCGGCACGACGACCGTGCCGGCGCGCGATATCGCCTCCAGGCCATGTGGCGCGGTGAGTTCCAGGCCCCCTGTGGTCCGCAGCGGGCCTTCCTCGCCGCCGCACACCAGCAGTCGGTAGCGCGGCACGCCGGCGTCCTGGCGGTCGATTCCGAACACCGACAGCGGTATGGAACTCTCGAAGATGGGGCCGCCGCTGAACAGCAGCACCGCGACGATCTCCTTGCGGCGTCGCCCGGAAAGCTTCCGGGCCGCGGCTTCCGGCGCGGCGGTGGAGTCGTGGCTCATACTGCTAAGCCCCCCTCGGTGGTCGCGGCTCCTCGGTTGTGTCGCTCCTGCACGTTTCCCCTCGGTCCTGCACGAGTCCCCCGCCGTAAGACGTCAAGATCGAATCTACTGTGTCGCGCGGTGCCGGTGTGACCGGTTCGGCAACCGGCACAATGTCGACATGGCAACTTGGCGTGAAGCATTCGATCACGAAGCGTTGCACTCGCGGGCCGTGCAGGGAAGTGCGCCTTGTCGCAGTGGCCAATCCACGTAGGGTACGCCGGGCCCCCGCACCCCTTTCTCTGCAGGTGGAACGGGGGTTGGGGGGTGGTCGGGGCACGGGATGCACCGGGTCAGGAAGTTGGCTGAAAAGCATCGGACGCGTGCGCGGAAACCGGTCAGCCGACCGGTGTACTTCCCCCAGTGTGACGCCTCCCTCTGTGAGCACCCGTGCCGCTCCTGTGATGGCGGCCCCGACGGGAGGGTGATTCCTCGCTCCGTGGGCGGGCCGCCACGCGCTCGGACTGGCGCAGCAGCAGCCGGCACACCGCGGTGACGGCGGCGAGACCGAACGCCGTGCCCGCGGCGCCGGCGAGCGAGCTGCCGTACCAGAGAAGGACCACCGGGACGAGGACACAGCTGAACGCCGCCCAGCGGACGACATCGGTCACGGTGTCCTGGGGCGGGGCGGTCGCGCGGGGAGTCTCGGGGGTGGGGTGCGGTCCGGACATGCGTGCTCCCTGGTGCCTGGGTCTCGGTGTTCAACGCGTGTTCGACCGGGCGGTCACTGTGCGCCGAGGCCACCGGCCCCCCGGACAAGTGAACCCTGTGCAAACCGCCTGTACAGGGCAGCAACCATTGCGTTACGGGCGCACCTCGTGCATGCTCCCTGGAACCCCCACGCACCGTGGGCGGGATCTGGGCTAAGGAGGCGTGCCGCCGTACCCTTGGGGGTATGGGGTTGGGAAGATGATTCCCGGACACAGCTCCGCCGCACCCGACCGCATCCATCAGTGAGCTCCGCTCGCGGGCCCTTCCATAAAGGATCAAAACGCCGAGACAGCCATGGCCGGTCACGAATTCTTCGAACCCGCGGACCGCAAGCGCCCCGTCGCCGATCCCACGGCGGCCGAGCCCCAGGCGGCCGAAGAGCCACGCCATTCCTGCGATCCAGCCTTCAAGCACGGCGTAGTCGTCGGCTTCGACGGTTCCACGTCCAGCGAGCGCGCCCTCGCCTATGCGATCGGCATGGCCCACCGTTCCGGATCGGGCCTGATCATCGTGCACGTCGCCAACCGGCTGCCCACCACGGTGTGGGCCGGCTGTGAGCCACCGGTCTTCGTCGACGTGCCGGACCACCGCACCGAGGTGCTGGGGCTCGAGCTCGCGTGTGCGGACTATCTGGCCGAGGTGCCCTGGATCCTGGTCGAGCGCGGCGGCGACATCTGCCACGAACTCGAAGAGGTGGGGCGGGAGTACGAGGCGGACGCGATCGTCGTCGGCTCCACGCAGGGCATCGTGGGGCGGATTTTCGGCTCCGTCGCGGGGCGGCTCGCCAAGCGGGCGAAGCGGCCCGTCGTTGTCATTCCGTAACTCCTCGTTCTCCCAGGTGAGATGCGATCCGGGAAGGGTCCGCCTGCTTTGTGCGGCGCGCAAATCTACTCGCGCGTAGAGGTGTTTGTGCCTTTGTGAAGGGCATATATCGGTCACCGCACAACTGCACATGCATGAAGGGAGCCCGCCGTGGACAACGACGTCTCTGCGGGAAGCGGAACCACTACCGTGGTCGGCCGACTCGCCCTGGGTATCACCCTGTTGGCGTTCGGACTCGGATACACCCACGTGATCAATGGCGTGTCGGCCGCTGACGCCGTCTCACTGGCCCACTACGTAGGCGGCGTTGCGCTCTTCGTCGCCGGACTCCTCGCCTTCCGCGACGGTGACTCCGTCAACGGTACGGCGTACTCGGCGCTCGGCGCGCTGTGGTTCACCTGGGCCGTGACGGCCGGCAACTCGATGTCCGCCAACGCGGCGGGGCTGTTCCTGGCCCTGTTCGCCCTCGTGGCCCTGACGTTGACCCTCGCGGGTGGGGATCAACTCACGCAGGGCACGTACGGGTTGTTCTTCGTCTCCCTGGTGCTTCTCGCCATCGCGCAGTTCGCGACCAGCGGGTCGCTCGCGAAGGTGGGCGGCTGGTTCGCCGTGGCTGCCGGGGCGGTTGCCTGGTATGCGGCCACGGCGGCGTTGGCTCACTGGCCGACGGTGCTTCCTCGGCGTGCTGCCGGTCGGGGTGTGACGGCCACCGGCTAGCTGCGCAGGCCGGGGGTTTGGGCGGCCCCCGGCAAATGGAGCGGACCCCCCGTGCTTGGTGGCAACACGTGGGGGTCCGTTCTGTTGTTTGGCCTCTGCGGGTGCGTCGTGGTTGCTCGCGCCCACGCGGCGGAGCCGCACATCGATACGGCCCCGCGCCCCTAAAGGCCAAAGCCGCTACTCGACCGTCACCGACTTGGCGAGGTTCCTGGGCTTGTCGATGTCCCTGCCCAGGGCCAAAGCCGTGTGGTAGGCGAGGAGTTGGAGGGGGATGCCCATCAGGATGGGGTCGAGTTCGTCCTCGTTCTTCGGGACGACGATCGTCTCGTCGGCCTTCTCCTCGTGCTGGTGGGCCACCGCGAGGATGCGGCCGCTGCGGGCCTTGATCTCCTCCATGGCGGCGCGGTTCTTCTCCAGGAGGTCGTCGTCGGGGACGATCGCGACCGTGGGGAGGGCCGGCTCGATGAGGGCCAGCGGGCCGTGCTTGAGCTCGGAGGCCGGGTAGGCCTCGGCGTGGATGTACGAGACCTCCTTGAGCTTGAGGGAGGCCTCGCGGGCCACCGGGTAGCCCCGGACGCGGCCGATGAAGAGCATCGAGCGGGCGTCCGCGTACTGCTCGGCCAGCTTCTTGATCTCCTCCTCCTGCGCCAGGATCTCGGTGATCTGCTGCGGGAGCTTGCGCAGGCCCTCGATGATCCGCTTGCCGTCGCGGACCGAGAGGTCGCGGGTGCGGCCCAGGTGCAGGGCGAGCAGGGCGAAGGCGACCGTGGTGTTGGTGAAGCACTTGGTCGAGACCACGCAGACCTCGGGGCCGGCGTGGACGTAGATGCCCGCGTCCGCCTCGCGGGCGATCGCCGAGCCCACCACGTTCACGATGCCGAAGACCCGGGCGCCCTTGCGCTTCAGCTCCTGGACGGCCGCGAGGACGTCGTAGGTCTCGCCCGACTGGGAGACGGCCACGTAGAGGGTGTCGGGGTCCACGACCGCGTTGCGGTAGCGGAACTCGGAGGCCGGCTCGGCGTCCGCGGGGATGCGGGCCAGCTCCTCGATCATCTGGGCGCCGATCATGCCCGCGTGGTAGGAGGTGCCGCAGCCGAGGATCTTCACCCGGCGGATCTGGCGGGCCTCGCGGGCGTCCAGGTTGAGGCCGCCGAGGTGGACGGTGGAGAAGCGGTCGTCGATGCGGCCGCGCAGCACGCGGTCCACGGCGTCGGCCTGCTCGTGGACCTCCTTGTGCATGTACGTGTCGTGGCCGCCCATGTCGTACGAGGCGGCTTCCCACTCCACGGTGGTGGGCTCCGCCGTGGTGCGGGTGCCCTCCGTGGTGTACGTGCGGAAGTCGTCGGCCTTGAGGGTGGCCATCTCGCCGTCGCCGAGAGTCACTATCTGCCGCGTGTGGGCGACCAGGGCGGCGATGTCCGAGGCGACGAACATCTCCTTCTCGCCGATGCCGAGGACCACCGGAGAGCCGTTTCGGGCCACCACGATCCGGTCCGGGAAGTCGGCGTGCATCACCGCGATGCCGTAGGTGCCCTCGATGACCCGGAGGGTCTCGCGGACCTTCTCCTCCAGCGTCTCGGCCTGGGCGCGGGCGATGAGGTGGACGAGGACCTCGGTGTCCGTCTCGGAGAGGAACTCGACGCCGTCGGCCTCCAGCTTGCGGCGCAGGTCGGTGGCGTTGTCGATGATGCCGTTGTGGACGACGGCGACCTTGCCCTCGGCGTCGAGGTGCGGGTGCGCGTTCACGTCGGAGGGGGCGCCGTGGGTGGCCCAGCGGGTGTGGGCAATGCCGGTCGTGCCCTTGAAGCGGGCCGGGACCTTGGCCTCCAGGTCGCGGACCCGCCCCTTGGCCTTGACCAGCTTCAGGCCGGCCGTCTTGGGGGACGTCACGACGATGCCGGCCGAGTCGTAGCCGCGGTATTCGAGGCGCTGCAGGCCCTCCAGCAGGAGGGGGGCCACATCACGCTTCCCGATGTATCCGACGATTCCGCACATATATACGTAGTCCTAGCCGTAGACGATGCGGCGCAACTGCCTGAGCGTAAGCTCCGGCGGCGCGACCGCCCGGTATTTCAGGTCCGCCTCGATCCGTTCGAAGATCTCCGCGTTCACCAGGCCCTGGGCCTGCAGCTCGCGGTGGCGGCGACGGACGTACTCCACGGTCGTCTCGTCGAAGTAGGCGAGCACGTCCTGGATCACCCGCAGTGCCTCGCCCCTGCTGAGGGGCGTGGACCGCGTCAGGTGATCAACAAGTTCGTCGTGCACCCGGTAGATCCTGAGCTACCGAAGGCCGTTCCGCAAGAATCCTGCCCGATATCGGGCAGACCTCTGGTGTGGATCTTTGGTGCTCTTATGAATCTCTGTTTGCAGACTGTCCATCCTGAGTCTTGTGTGCCGTTGCTCATGTCGACGAGTTTCAGACGCCATGGACATACCTCGTATGGGAGTACCGGAGCAGCTGGCCGAGCGCATGAGCATGGCCGAGCAGCACGAGTACCTGCGCGCGAGATTCTCGCGGCGCAACCTGATGAGAGGCGGCGCCGTGACGATCGGCGCCGTCGCCGGTGGCGCGTTCGTGCCGGGTGCCGTGGCCCAGGCTGCCGTACCCACGCAGCGGACCGCCCCCGCCACCGAGACGGTCGACGGCTCGCTCGTCGCGCCGTTCGGCCGCCACCTCGCCTACGGCAACGACGCCAGGACCGAGATGACCGTCTCCTGGCAGGTGCCGGTCGCGGTGAAGAAGCCCTTCATCCGCATCGGCGCCCACCCCTGGGACCTCTCCCGCAAGATCGAGGCCGAGGTCCGCAGCCTCTACACCCCGGCCGGTGTCGGCGCCAGCGGCGACCACACGCAGTACTACATCCACGCCAAGCTCACCCACCTGCGCCCGGGCAAGACGTACTACTACGGGGTCGGCCACCAGGGCTTCGACCCCGCCGAGCCGCACCTGCTCGGCACCCTGGGCACCTTCACCACCGCGCCCTCCCACAAGGAGCGGTTCACCTTCACGGCCTTCGGCGACCAGGGCGTCAGCTACCACGGTCTGGCCAACGACAGCCTGATCCTCGGCCAGAACCCGTCCTTCCACCTGCACGCCGGTGACATCGCCTACGCCGACCCGGCCGGCGCGGGCAAGACCGCCGACACCGGCTTCGACTCGCGGGTGTGGGACCAGTTCCTGTACCAGACCGAGTCGGTCGCCAAGTCGGTGCCGTGGATGGTGAGTTACGGCAACCACGACATGGAGGCCTGGTACTCGCCCAACGGCTACGGCGGCGAGGAGGCCCGCTTCACGCTGCCCGACAACGGGCCGGACAAGGCGAACCTGCCGGGCGTCTACTCCTTCGTCCACGGCAACACCGCGATCATCTCGCTCGACCCGAACGACGTGTCGTACGAGATCCCCGCCAACCTCGGCATCTCCGGCGGCACGCAGACCAAGTGGTTCGAGGCGCAGCTGAAGAAGTTCCGGGCGTCGAAGGCCATCGACTTCATCGTCGTGTTCTTCCACCACTGCGCCTACTGCACCTCCACCGCGCACGCCTCGGAGGGGGGCGTGCGCCAGGAGTGGGTGCCGCTGTTCGAGAAGTACACGGTGGACCTGGTCATCAACGGCCACAACCACCAGTACGAGCGCACCGACGTGATCAAGGGCAACCAGGTCACCAAGAAGCTGCCGATCGGCGAGACCGCGTACCCCGAGACCGAGGGTGTCGTGTACGTGACGGCGGGCGCCGCGGGCCGCAGCCTGTACGCGTTCACCGCCCCGGACTCCTACGAGGGGCACGAGCACGAGGTCGACTCCGTCGCCTCGTTCGTCAACACCAAGGACGGCAAGGTCAACGAGACCGTCGCCTGGTCCCGGGTGCGCTACCTCAACTACTCCTTCCTGCGGGTGGACGTCGAGCCCGCGCCGCGCGGCCACTACGCCAAGCTGAAGGTGTCGGGCATCGCCGAGACCGGTGACCGCATCGACCACTTCACGGTGGCGCGCAAGGCCAAGTAGGCGTACACCCGGAAGGCGGGGCGTACGCGTCACAGGCGGTCCTCACCCGCGCTACAGGCGCTTGAGGACCGCCTGTTTGGCCATCGTGAACTCCTCGTCCGTCAGGACACCCGTGCGGTGCAGCTCACCCAGTTCCCGCAGCCGCCGCAGCAGCGCGTCGTGGTCGTCCCGGGGCGGCTCCTGAAGCTGCTTCGGCCGTACGTCCACGGGGGCCGCCGACGGATGCGGCAGCCGGGCCTGCACCGCCGCCGCGACCAGCGCCATCAGCGGGTCCTTCTTGAAGCCCCACAGCTCCACGGAGTGGGGGTCGTACTTGGGCGGCGCCTTGGTGGCCGCGCCCCGCACGGTGAAGCGCAGATGCCCGTTCTCCAGGCCGGCCGCGGGCTGCCACTCCACGGCGACGACATCGGTGACGGCCAGGGTGCGGGCGCCGGCGGCGGCCTTGGCGTCCTCCGTCTTCCAGTTCCACTCCAGGCGGATCTGCTCACCGTCGAAGCTGGCGGTGCCGTCCCCGGCGGAGACGGAGAGCGGCACGGACGGGCCGGGGAGCAGGTACGCGTCCACCGGCTCGGACGCGACCTCGTCCAGCAGCAGGGCATTGCGGACCTCGTCCGTGAAGTACTCGGCGACGCCGTAGCGGTCGGACTCGACCAGCAGTTGGTAGGGGTCGTTGGGCTCGGTGAGGCGGCCTCCGGAGGCATGCAGGAGCGGGTCGGCGCCGTCGCGCAGCCGCAGCCTCAGCCGTCCCGACTTCTTGCCCTGCTCGAAGGAGATCCCCGCCAACGCGCCCAGCGGGACGATGAGTTCACCCAGGGTGCGGCGGAGCAGGCTGACGTTTCTGTCCCGCCCGGGCGTCAGCCGAAGGGCATCGCCGTCGAAGACCCACGTGCCGTCCCTCTGGATGATTTCCGCCATGGGGGGATTGTTTCATCGGATCTGCGAGAGAGTGGTCTCTACCAATCGGAGGGAGCGCATGTGAGACTGCACCGCGTTCTGGTGTCGCTTTTGCTCGTGGCGGCGGCCGGCACTTTCTCGGTAGGAGCGACCATGCTGACGAAAGCGAGCCCGACCCCGCTCGGCCGGGTGGTCCCGGCCCCCGCGTCGGTCAAGCCCTGGGGCTCCCCGTACCGCATCACCGGCGCCACCGCCATCCGCGTCGACGACTCCCCGCGGGTGCGCCGGATCGGCGAGTACCTCGCGGACATCCTGCGCCCGTCGACCGGCTACCGGCTGCCCCTGGTCCACTGGGGCCACGGCGGCATCCGACTGCGGCTGGAGCAGAAGACGAAGGACGGGCCCGGGGCGGAGGGCTACCGCCTGGACAGCGCAGAGAGCGGCATCACCATCACCGCCACCGAGCCCGCCGGCCTCTTCCACGGCGTCCAGACCCTGCGCCAGCTGCTCCCGGCGGCGGTCGAGAAGGACTCCGTGCAGCCGGGTCCCTGGCTGGTGGCGGGTGGCACGATCAGGGACAGCCCGCGCTACGCCTACCGCGGCGCGATGCTCGACGTCTCCCGGCACTTCTTCACCGTGGCCCAAGTCAAGCGCTACGTGGACGAGTTGGCGCTGTACAAGATCAACAAGCTGCATCTGCACCTCAGCGACGACCAGGGCTGGCGCATCGCCGTCGACTCCTGGCCACGGCTTGCGACCCACGGCGGCTCCACGGAGGTGGGCGGCGGCCAGGGCGGCCACTACACCAAGGCCGACTACCAGGAGATCGTCCGGTACGCCGCCTCCCGCTATCTGGAGGTGGTCCCCGAGATCGACATGCCCGGCCACACCAACGCGGCCCTCGCCTCGTACGCCGAACTGAACTGCAACGGCACGGCACCCCCGCTGTACACCGGCACCGACGTCGGCTTCAGCTCGCTGTGCGTCGGCAAGGACGTCACGTACGACTTCGTGGACGACGTCATCCGTGAGCTGGCCGCGATCACGCCCGGCCGCTATCTCCACATCGGCGGCGACGAGGCGCACTCCACCAGCCACGAGGACTATGTGAAGTTCATGGACCGGGTGCAGCCGGTCGTCGCCGAGTACGGCAAGACGGTGATCGCCTGGCACCAGATCACCGGCGCGCACCCGGCGAAGGGGGCCCTGGCCCAGTACTGGGGTCTGGACGACACCGACGCGGCGGAGAAGGCGCAGGTCGTGAAGGCCGCGCAGAACGGGACCGGGCTGATCCTCTCGCCCGCCGACCGGATCTACCTCGACATGAAGTACACCGAGGACACCCCGCTCGGGCAGGACTGGGCCGGCCTGGTGGAGGTGAAGCGGTCGTACGACTGGGACCCCGGCAACTACCTCGCGGGAGCGCCCGGTTCGGCCATCCGGGGCGTCGAGGCGCCGCTGTGGACCGAGACGATCGTGACGGACGCCGACCTCGACTCCATGGTGTTCCCGCGGCTCGCGGGGGCGGCCGAGCTCGGCTGGTCGCCGGCTTCCACGCACGACTGGGACGCCTACAAGGTGCGGCTTGCTGCGCAGGCTGCGCGGTGGGATGCGCTGGGGATCGGCTACTACCGGTCGCCGCAGGTCCCGTGGCCGGCGAACTAGGCCGCACATACTGAACGGGCACCCCGGAGGACCGTACTCCGGGGTGCCCGTCCGCTGTGATCAGAACCCCGCGACGGGATTCTTCAGGGTTCCGACCAGTTGGAGGGCGCCCGACGGATCCGTCAGGTCGACCATCTGCCGGTTGTTGCGCAGCTGGAGCCGGTTGAGGCAGGACAGCGCGAACTCCGGGGCGAACATGTCGTACCGCTCGAACTTCTCGGCGAGTTCGGGCACCGACGCCTGGTACGCGCGGGTGACCTCCGCGACCGTCCGCCAGAAGTCGTCCTCCTCCAGGATTCCCTCGGCGGCGAGGTTCGCGGCGAGGAAGCGGAAGAAGCAGTCGAAGACGTCCGTGAAGACCGACAGGAGTTTCGTGTCCTCCGGGACGTCCACGCGCAGCCGCTCCACCGTCGGCGGCAGCACCGCGTCCGGGTCCATGACGGCGATCTCCTCGGCGATGTCCTTGTAGATCGCCCGCTGCACGACCCCGTCCTTCAGGACCAGGATCACGTTCTCGCCGTGCGGCATGTAGACCAGGTCGTAGGCGTAGAAGCTGTGCAGGAGGGGGATGAAGTACGCCCGCAGGTAGTGCCGCAGCCACTCGGCCGGCGCCAGGCCCGACTGCTCGATCAGCGCGCCGGCGAAGGACGCGCCCTCGTGGTCGACATGGAGGAGTGAGGCCATGGTGGCGAGCGACTCGCCGTCCCGGAGGCCGGGAACCGGGCTCTCGCGCCACAGCGCCGCGAGCATCTTGCGGTACGGCGAGTAGCGGTCCGCGGCCTTCTCGTACTCCAGGTGCCGGTAGCCGACGGCGGCCCGCTCACGGATGATCGACAGGCCGGTGGACTTCAACACCGGGTCGCCCTCGATGAGCTGGGCCAGCCAGTCGTTGATGGCGGGGGTGGCCTCCATGTAGGCGGCCGACAGCCCGCGCATGAAGCCCATGTTGAGGACCGACAGGGCGGTCTTCACATAGTGCTTCTCGGGGTGCGAGCTGTTGAAGAAGGTCCGGATGGACTGCTGCGCCAGGTACGCGTCGTCGCCCTCGCCCAGGCACACCAGGTGCCGGCGGGCGACCTCGGAGGCGAAGGTGACGGTGAGCTTGTTCCACCACTGCCAGGGGTGGACAGGGATGAGCAGGTAGTCGGCGGGATCCAGGCCCTGCTCGCGCAGGATGCCGTGGAACCGCTCGACGGTCTGCTCGCCCAGCTCCTCCCGCACGAAGGTCTCGTACTCGACCCCGGCCCCCGCCGTGAAGGCGGCGCGCGAGCGGTGCGCGGCCAGCCACACCAGACGGACGGGGCTCGCCGTCTCGGGGGCGTACGAGAGGTACTCGTGGATGCCGAAGCCGAGCCGTCCGCTGTTGGCGACGAAGCAGGGGTGGCCCTCGGTCATACCGGTCTCGACGGCCTGGAAACCGGAGCGCGCCAGCTCGGCGGCCGGGATCTGCGGCTTGGTGAGCTTGTAGCAGGTGCCGGAGAGGGTGGAGGAGATCTCCTCCAGATAGACGGGGAGGATCTCGTCGCTCAGGCCCAGTGCCTTCTGGAGCTCGATGAAGAAGTCCAGGGCGGCGAGGGGGAGTTCGGTGCCGTCGCGGTGGCGGGTGATCGAGCCGGCGTCGATCTGCCAGTGGTCGAGGGCGCGGATCACCGCCGTGAAGGTGTACCGGGTCAGGCCGTCGTCGCTGCGGACGACGTATCGGCCGTCCTGCTGCTCCGGCGTGATCAGGCGCTCGTGCGCGAACTCGGCGAGGGCCTTGCGGACCAGGAGGCGGTTGGCCTGCTCCCAGCGTTCGGGGGAGAGGTGGGCGACGGTGTCGGCGAGGGTCACGCGGGCACCCCCGTCGTGGCGAAGAACTGCTCGCGGGTGCAGAAGCTCAGCAGGGCCCTCTTCTCCGGCTTCCGGATCTCGCGTTCGGGCACGAACCCGACGGCCTCGTTCAGGGCGTGGACGGCCGTGTTGGAGACGTCCGGCTCGACGACGACGCGCCGCACCGCCGGGTCCTCGAAGAGGCGTGCCATCACAGCGGTGATGACGGCCCGGGTGAAGCCGTGCACGGGTGTGCCGGTGGCGGGGGTGAGGAAGTGCATGCCGATGTCGCCCGGCTGCGGCTCGTACAGGCCGACCAGTTCGCGGTGGGCGGGGTCGTAGTACTCCATCAGGAAGGCGGGTTCGCCGTCCCTGCCGAGCCCGAGCAGCGCGTGATGGTGCTCGTCGGCGGCGATCTCCATGTAGGCGCGCTCGACGTCCTCCAGTCTGGCGTCCTGCATCATCCAGAACGCGGCCTTGGGGTGGGTGACCCAGCCGTGCAGGAGTTCGGCGTCGGTCAGCGGGTCGAGGGGGCGGAAGGTGAAGGTCGTCGGGCTCATGCGGTGAACTCCTGGAACGCGATGGTCTTCTCGACCGGGTAGTACTCGGTGCCGAGCAGCTCGCGGATGATGCAGCTGTTGCGGTAGGCGCCCATGCCCAGGTCGGGGCTGGTGATGCTGTGGGTGTGCACGCCGGCGTTCTGCAGGAAGACGCCCCGGCCGGTGGTGTCGATGGCGTAGTTGCGGGCGATGTCGAAGTTGCCGTGCGAGTCGTAGAGCAGCCGGTCGCGTACGGGCTTCAGGAACTCCGGCTCGGTGTACTTGTAGCCGGTCGCCAGGATCAGTCCCTCGGACTCGATCTCGTAGTCCTTCTCCTGCTCCTCCTGGCGGAAGGAGAGCGTGTACGCGCCGTCCTCGTAACGCGCGCCGGTCAGCGCGGAGTTGGTGAGCAGACGGGTGGGCACGGGGCCGCCGAGGTTCTTCCGGTAGAGCAGGTCGAAGATCTCGTTGATCAGATCGCCGTCGATGCCCTTGAACAGGCCCTTCTGCTCGGCCGTGAGCCGGTAGCGGGTGGCCTCCGGAAGCTCCCGGTAGTAGTCGATGTACTCCGGGGAGGTCATCTCCAGTGTGAGCTTGGTGTATTCGAGGGGGAAGAAGCGCGGCGAGCGGGTGACCCAGTTCAGCCGGTAGCCGTGCACGTCGATCTCGCTGAGCAGGTCGTGGTAGATCTCCGCGGCGGACTGGCCGCTGCCGACCAGCGTGATCGACTCCTTGCGCTGCAACTGCGCCTTGTGCCGCAGATAGCGGGAGTTGTGGATGAAGTCGCCGCCCAGGCCCTGGCAGGACTCGGGGATGTGCGGTGGGGTGCCCGTGCCGAGGACGAGGTGGCGGGCCCGGTAGAGGTCTCCGGACTCGGTGCGGACGAGGTAGTGCCCCACGCCTTCGTCGTACGTCACCTCGGTGACCGTCGTGCCGAAGCGGACGCTGCTCAGGTGGTTCGCGGCCCAGCGGCAGTAGTCGTCGTACTCGACGCGCAGCGGGTAGAAGTTCTCCCGGATGTAGAACGAGTACAGCCGCCCCTTCTCCTTCAGATAGTTGAGGAAGGAGTACGGCGAGGTCGGGTCGGCGAGGGTGACCAGGTCCGACAGGAACGGGGTCTGGAGATGGGCGCCGTCCAGGAACATGCCCGCGTGCCACTCGAAGTCCGGCTTCGACTCCAGGAAGACACCGTCGAGCTCGGCGATCGGCTCGGTCAGACAGGCCAGGCCGAGGTTGAACGGGCCGAGCCCGATCCCCACGAAGTCATGGGTTCCGGCGGGGTTTTCAGGACGCGCGGTCAAGGGACTCTCCCAGGTACTGCTCGGCGTGGCCGGCTATCAGGTCCAGGACGGCGGCGATGTCGTCGGTCGTCGTCTCGGGGTTGAGCAGGGTGAACTTCAGGTAGTGGCGGCCGCCCACCTTGGTGCCCGCGACCACCGCGTCACCGGAGGCGAACAGGGCCCTGCGGGCGTACAGGTTGGCGCGGTCGATCTCGGCCGGGTCGGTGACGGCGGCCGGGATGCAGCGGAAGACGAGGGTGGAGAGGGACGGCTGGACGACCACGTCGAAGCGGGGGTCGGCGGCGAGCAGCTTCCAGCCTTCCCCCGCCAGGTCGCAGACCTCGTCGAAGAGGGCGCCGATGCCGTCGGCACCCATCACGCGCAGCGTCATCCACAGCTTGAGGGCGTCGAAGCGGCGGGTGGTCTGGAGGGACTTGTCGACCTGGTTGGGGATGCGTTCCCGCACCATGCGGCGGGGGTTGAGGTACTCCGCGTGGTAGGTCGCGTGGCGCAGGGTGGAGGCGTCCCGCACCAGCACGGCGGACGAACTCACCGGCTGGAAGAAGGACTTGTGGTAGTCGACGGTGACCGAGTCGGCACGCTCGATGCCCTCGATACGGTCCCGGTACTTGAGGGAGGCGAGCAGCCCGCAGCCGTATGCGGCGTCGACGTGCAGCCAGGTGCCGTACTGGGCGCACAGCTCGGCGATCTCCGGCAGCGGGTCGATGGAGCCGAAGTCGGTGGTGCCCGCGGTGGCGACGACGGCCATGGGGACCAGCCCGTCCCTCCGGCAGCGCTCCAGCTCACGGGCGAGCGCGACGGTGTGCATCCGCTTGTCGTGGCCGACGGGGATGGAGACCACCGCGTCCTGGCCGAGGCCCAGCAGTTTGGCGGACTTCTGCACGCTGAAGTGACTGACCTCGGAGGCGAAGACACGCAGTCTGGCCAGGGAGTCGGTCTTGGCCTCCTCCCTCGCCAGCAGCAGCGCCTGCAGGTTGGAATGGGTGCCGCCGGAGGTGAACACACCGTCCGCGGCGGGGCCGAGACCGATACGGGCGGTGGTCCAGTCGATGAGCTTGCGCTCGATCAGGGTGCCGCCGGCCGACTGGTCCCAGGTGTCCAGGGAGGAGTTGACGGCGGACAGGACGGCCTCGCCGAGCACCGCCGGGATGACGACCGGGCAGTTGAGGTGGGCCAGGTAGCGGGGGTGGTGGAAGTAGACCGCGTCGCGGAGGTAGACGTCCTCCAGCTCGTCCAGGACCGCGCCGGTGTCGCCCAGTGGCCGGTCGAGGTCGATGGCGTCGATCCGGGGAGCGAGGGTGTCGACGGTGACACCGGTGAACGGACGGTCGGTGGTGGCGAGTTTGGCCGCCACCCGCTCGACTCCTTCGGTCACGGAGCGGCGGTAGTGCTCCGCGGTCAGGTCATTGAGCAGGTGCGAGCGCATTGGGGGTCCTCCGGTGGGGACAGTCCGTGCGGGCGGAAGCGAGGGTGGCCCGATTAACTTAGGTAAGCCTAACCTAACTTGTTCTGGGTTGATCCTGCCCCTCCCGTGACCGCCGTCACTCCTGCTCGCGCAACTGCTCCTCGCTCAGGCCCTGTCGCCAGTAACCGACGAAGGTGACCCGCCGCCGGTCGAGGCCGCACTCCCCGATGAGGTGCCGTCGCAGCTGCTTCACGCTTCCGCTCTCACCCGCGATCCAGGCGTACGGATGCTCGGCGGGCGGCAGTCGGTCGGCGCGCAGGGCGTCGAGGGCCATGGGGGATCCCTCGGTGCCCTGCGCGTCCCGGACCAGCCAGGTGATCTCGGCCTCGGCCTCGGTCACCAGGTCCTGGATGTTCCCGGCGTCGTGCACCTCCAGCCAGACCCGGGCACGAGCGCCCGCCGGTAGCGACTCGAGGATCGCGGACACGGCCGGAAGGGCGGTCTCGTCCCCCCAGATCAGCATCAGATCGGTGTCCGCGGGCGGCCGGAAGCGGATCGCGCGATTGTTCGCGACCGCAGGCCCGAGCACTACGACACGATCACCGGCGGCGGCCCTCGCGGCCCACCGCGAGGCGGGGCCGGCGGGGGTGTGCAGCACGAAGTCGATGTCGATCTCGTCGGGGTCGCGGCGCAGGCTCCGCAGTGTGTACGAGCGCATCACCGCCCGTACGTCGTCCGGGAGTTCACGCCAGCCCTGCCACCAGCCGTCACCGAGCTCGTACGGTACGGCGGGCTCGCTCTGGCCGGGGTGCGGCAGGAAGAGGGACAGGGACTGGTCGCGTCCGTCGGAACGAAATGCCTGCAGGTCGTCCCCACCGAAGGTGACCCGTACCAGAGACGGCCCGAGCCGCCTCGTCCGCAAGACCTGGAGGGAGTAGAAACGGAACGGGGCGGCTACGACGGTGGTCATATGGGCTCCTGAGTTGCCGTCAGGTTGTAAGTGGGGGCAGGTGCACCAGGCTTAAGGGGCGCGGGGCTGCATCGATATGCGGCTCCGCCGCGTGGGCGCGACCAGCCACAATGGACCCGCAGATACCCACGGCCTCAAACGTCAACTGACCTTCTTGGCGTTCTCCAGCGCCTCGGCGAGATTCGTGAGCAGCGGCGTGCACTTGTCGTAAGACAAGATCGGCTCGGGCGACCGAGAGATGACCTGCCCCGCCTTCACCGCCGGCAGCTTCTTCCACGTCGCCTTGGTGATGTCGGCCGGCTGAATCGTCGAGGACCGGTCGTCCATCATGATGATGTCGGCCCGGTACTTGTCGACGTTCTCCCAGCTCAGCGACTCGAACCAGCCCCCGCCCTTGGCCTTCGCCTGCTCCGGCGGCTCGACGAAGTTCACGCCGAGCGCCTTGAAGTACTCCAGGTCGATCGAGAGGTTGGTGCCGGACACGTAGAAGAGGGCATCGCTCGCGGAACCGGCCATCACCTTGATGTCGGGCCTGGCCTTCGCGGCCTTGCGCAGCCGGGCGGCGGCCGCCTC
Source organism: Streptomyces sp. NPDC001492 (assembly GCF_053597275.1). Classification (NCBI taxonomy): domain Bacteria; kingdom Bacillati; phylum Actinomycetota; class Actinomycetes; order Kitasatosporales; family Streptomycetaceae; genus Streptomyces; species Streptomyces sp. NPDC001492. The sequence goes on from NZ_JBSFHW010000010.1 coordinate 39,076, forward strand.
GAACTTCTTCTTCGCCTCGGTGGCCCTGGCCGCCTTCATGTCCGCGCCGAGCGACTCCGCGAGCGCCCACATGCGCTGCAGCGGCTCGGTCAGCTGGCGGTCGTAGACGGAGATGCCGATGCTGGGGGCCAGCTTGGCGATCTTGTCCTTGGAGGCCTCGGGGACGTACCAGAGCGTGCCGGCGTCGTCGAACATCGTGGAGATGAGCACGTCGGGCGCGAGGGCCGCGTACTTCTCGACGTTGAACTGGTCCCAGACGTTGCCGAGGATCGTGACCTTGCTGATGTCCATGTCGCCGGCCTGGACGTCGGGCTTGCCGTCCGCGGTCCTCGTCGGGCCGAAGACGCCCTTGACGCTGATGCCGTAGTCGTGGAGAGCGGCGGCGACACCGGTGAACGCGACGATGTTCGCGGGCACTTCGTCCAGCTTCACGGTCTTGCCGCGGTCGTCCTTGAAGGACCAGGGGCCGGACTTGGCGGCGGTCGTCCCGTTGCCGGAGCCGCCGCTTTTCGCGTCGCCGTCGCCGCAGGCCGCGAGCACGGCCCCGAGGCCGAGGGCGCCGCCCGCGGCGAGGATGCCGCGTCGGGTCGGATGGGTGGCTCTGGCGTTGGACATGCTGTGGCTGCTTTCGAACAGGGCGGAACGCCCGCCGGACAACTTCGAAGGTAGGTTAGCCTAACCTCACTAGATGTCCAGGGGTGCGGGCGTTCCGGGCCCGAGCCTGTCAGCAGCCGGTGAGCCGGAGCCGCGGTGCCATGGCCGCGGTCAGCCCACCAGTCCCAACTCCCGTGCGATCAGCATTCGTTGGACCTCGCTGGTGCCCTCGCCGATCTCCAGGATCTTGGAGTCGCGCCACATCCGGGCCACCGGATACTCGTTCATGAAGCCGTAGCCGCCGTGGATCTGAGTAGCCTCGCGCGCGTTGTCGACGGCGACGGTGGAGGAGTAGAGCTTCGCGAGCGCGGCCTCCTTCTTGAAGGGGGCGCCGCTCACGAGACGGGCGGCCGCGTCACGCCAGGCGAGACGGGCGGTGTGGGCCTTCATCTCCATGTCGGCGATCTTGAACTGGATCGCCTGGTTGGAGCCGATGGGACGGCCGAAGGCCTGGCGCTCCTTCGCGTACTTCACGGATTCGTCCACGCAGCCCTGAGCCAGGCCGGTCGCGAGCGCGGCGATGGCGATCCGGCCCTCGTCGAGGATGCGCAGGAACTGGGCGTAACCGCGGCCCAGCTCGCCCAGCAGGTTGGCGGCCGGGACGCGGACGTCCGCGAAGGACAGCTCACGGGTGTCCGAGGCGTTCCAGCCGACCTTCGAGTACGGGGCCGCCACCGTGAAGCCCGGGGTGCCGGACGGGACGATGATCGAGGAGATCAGCGGCTTGCCGTCGGGCTTGCGGCCGGTCACCGCCGTGACCGTGACCAGACCCGTGATGTCCGTGCCCGAGTTGGTGATGAAGCACTTGGTGCCGTTGATCACCCACTCGTCCGTCTCCTCGTCCAGCCGGGCCGTCGTACGGGTGGCCCCGGCGTCGCTGCCGCCGTCCGGCTCCGTGAGGCCGAAGGCGCCGAGGATCTCGCCGGAGCACAGGCGGGGCAGCCACTGCTGCTTCTGCTCCTCGGTGCCGAAGAGATGAATCGGCATGGCGCCCAGGGAGACACCGGCCTCCAGGGTGATGGCCACGGACGAGTCCACGCGGGCCAGCTCCTCCAGCGCCACGCCCAGCGCCAGGTAGTCGCCGCCCATGCCGCCGTACTCCTCCGGGAACGGCAGCCCGAACAGGCCCATGCGGCCCATCTCGCGGACGATCTCGTAAGGGAACTCGTGGTGCTCGTAGAACTCGCCGATCTTGGGCGCCACGACGTCGTGTGCGAACTCCTCGACGGTGCGGCGGAGTTCCTCCAGCTCGGGTGAGAGTCGGTAGTCCATGGCTGTGATCACTGCTCCTGGTGGGAGAGGGCGCGGACGGTGCGGGACGGGCTGGGTCGGCCCAGTTGTTCGGCCATCCACACGCTGGTGGCGACGAGGCGGCCGAGGTCGACTCCGGTGTCGATGCCGAGACCCTGAAGCATCCACACGAGGTCCTCGGTGGCGAGATTGCCGGTGGCGGACTTGGCGTACGGGCAGCCGCCGAGTCCGCCGGCGGAGGCGTCGACGGTGGTGACGCCGTGCTGGAGGGCGGCCAGGGTGTTGGCGAGGGCCTGGCCGTAGGTGTCGTGGAAGTGCACGCCCACCTGCTCGACGGGGACGTCCAGTTCGGTCAGCAGGGCGCGTACGTGGCCCGGTGTCGCGACCCCGATCGTGTCGCCCAGACTCAGCTCGTCGCAGCCCATGTCCAGCAGGGCCCGGCAGACGCGGACGACCTGGGGGATCGGGACCGCCCCCTCCCAGGGGTCGCCGAAGCACATGGAGAGATAGCCGCGGACATGGACCTGCTGGGACTTGGCGCGGGCCACCACCGGCTCGAACATGGCCAGCGCCTCGTCCAGGGTGCGGTTGAGGTTGGCCTTGGCGAAGGACTCGGTGGCGCTGGCGAACACCGCGACGCGACCGGCGCCGAGCGCCAGGGCGCGATCCAGGCCGCGTTCGTTGGGCACGAGGACCGGCAGGTCCACCGGGAGATCGCTGATCTGCCCGAACAGCTGCTCGGCGTCGGCGAGTTGGGGCACCCACTTCGGATGTACGAAGCTCGTCGCCTCGATCGTCGTGAGCCCCGCGTCGGCCAGGCGGCGGACGAACTCCGCCTTCACCTCCGTCGGCACCGTCGACTTCTCGTTCTGCAGGCCGTCACGGGCGCCGACCTCGTGGATCCGCACCCGGGGAGGCAGGTCCGAGGCAGGTACGACCATGGGCAGCGTCATTTCTCCTCCTCGGCCGGCGTGATGACCGCGAGCACCTGGTCCATGGCGACCGTCGTGCCCGGGGTGACGTCCAGTTCGGCGACCGTGCCGGCGTGCGGGGCGGAGATGACGTGCTCCATCTTCATCGCCTCGACGACCAGCAGGCTCTGTCCGGCGCTCACCACGTCACCGACGGCGACCTTCACCACCGTGACCGTGCCGGGCATGGGGGCGGTGAGCGAGTCGGCGCCCGCATGCCGCGCACCCGTGAGGGACGCGGCGACCGGGTCGTGGTCGCGCACATGCCAGGCGTCGCCGTCGCGGCCGATCCAGTCGGCGGCGCGGTGGAAGGTGTGGCGGACTCCGTCGAGGGTGACGGACACGGTGTCCTCGGTGACGGTGTGGCTGCCGCGCGGCACGTACTCCACGGGGTCCTGCACCCGCAGGTGGAAGCCGACGGGCTTCGGCGTCCCGCCCAGACGCCAGCCGCTCGGCACGGAGAACGGGTCGGTCCAGCCCTCCCCGCGGGGCTCCAGGGCCTTCAGCCGTACGGCCGCCGCCGCCTCGTACACCTCCTCCGGCACGTCCGTGGGGACGAGGCCGTCCACCTCCCGCTCGACCAGCCCGGTGTCCAGCTCGCCCGCGACGACGGCCGGATGGGCCAGCAGCCGCCGCAGGAACCCGGCGTTGGTCTGCACGCCCAGCGTCACCGTCTCCGCGAGGGCGGCCCGCAGCCTGCGGATCGCCGTCTCCCGGTCCGGCCCGTACGCGATCACCTTGGACAGCATCGGGTCGTAGAGCGAACCGACCTCCGTGCCCTCGCTGAGCCCGGAGTCGGTGCGGATGCCGTCGCCCTGCGGCTCGCGCAGTCGCAGCACGGTGCCGCCGGAGGGGAGGAATCCGCGGGCAGGGTCCTCGGCGCACACGCGTGCCTCGATCGCATGCCCGGTCAGCGTGATGTCGCCCTGCTTGAAGGGCAGTTGCTCGCCCGCCGCCACCCGCAGCTGCCACTCCACCAGGTCGAGGCCGGTGATCAGCTCGGTCACCGGGTGCTCCACCTGGAGCCGGGTGTTCATCTCCATGAAGTAGTACGAGGACGGGTCTCCTCCCGGCACGATGAACTCCACCGTGCCGGCGCCGCGATACCCGCACGAGCGGGCGGCCTGCACCGCCGCCTCGCCCATCGCCGCCCGGGTCTCCTCGTCGAGGAGCACGCTGGGCGCCTCCTCGATGATCTTCTGGTGCCGGCGCTGCAGCGAGCACTCGCGCTCGCCGAGGTGCACCACGTTCCCGTGGCCGTCCGCCAGGACCTGGATCTCGATGTGCCGGGGCCGGTCCACCCACCGCTCCACCAGGAGCGTGTCGTCACCGAAGGAGGCGCGGGCCTCGCGGCGGGCGGCAGCGATCTCGTCCGCCAGCCGCTCCGCGTCCCGCACCAGCCGCATGCCCTTGCCGCCCCCGCCGGCCGACGGCTTCAACAGCACCGGCATCCCGATCTCCCGGGCGGCGCCCGCGAGTTCGGCGTCGGTCAGCCCGCTGCCGCTGGAGCCGGGCACGACCGGCACCCCGGCCGCCTTCACCGTCTCCTTGGCGCGGATCTTGTCGCCCATGAGGGCGATGGCCTCGGCGGGCGGCCCGATGAAGACGAGTCCCGCGTCGGTGCACGCGCGCGCGAAGCCGGCGTTCTCCGCGAGGAAGCCGTATCCGGGGTGCACCGCCTGGGCGCCGGTGCGGGCGGCGGCCTCCAGCATCCGCTGAACCGACAGATAGCTCTCCGCCGCGGGCGCCGGGCCGATCCGTACCGCCGTGTCGGCCTCGCGGACGTGCCGTGCGTCGGCGTCGGCGTCGGAGAAGACGGCCACCGAGCGCACGCCCAGCGAGCGGAGCGTACGGATCACGCGGACGGCGATCTCGCCCCGGTTGGCCACGAGCACTGTGTCGAACATGGGTCCCCTCCTCACATCCGGAAGACGCCGAACTGGGGCTCACCCAGCGGCGCGTTGGCACAGGCGGTCAGCGCGAGACCCAGCACCTGGCGGGTCTCCAGCGGGTCGATCACGCCGTCGTCCCAGAGGCGGGCGGTGGCGTAGTAGGCATTGCCCTGGTGCTCGTACTGCCGGCGGATCGGTGCCTTGAAGGCCTCCTCGTCCTCCGCCGGCCAGTCCTCGCCCCGGGCCTCTAGCTGGTCCCGCTTGACGGTCGCGAGCACGGAGGCGGCCTGCTCGCCGCCCATGACGGAGATCTTGGCGCCGGGCCACATCCACAGGAAGCGGGGGGAGTAGGCCCGGCCGCACATCGAGTAGTTGCCCGCGCCGTACGAGCCGCCGACCACGACGGTCAGCTTCGGTACGCGCGTGCAGGCCACGGCGGTGACCATCTTCGCGCCGTGCTTGGCGATGCCGCCCGCCTCGTAGTCCTTGCCGACCATGAAGCCGGAGATGTTCTGCAGGAACAGCAGCGGGATGCCGCGCTGGTCGCACAGCTCGATGAAGTGGGCGCCCTTCTGGGCGGACTCGGAGAACAGGATGCCGTTGTTGGCGACGATCCCGACCGGATGGCCGTGGATCCGGGCGAAGCCGGTGACCAGGGTCTGCCCGAACTCCGCCTTGAACTCGGCGAAACGGGAGCCGTCGACCACGCGCGCGATGATCTCGCGGACGTCGTACGGGGTGCGGGGATCGACCGGCACCGCGCCGTACAGGCCGTACGGATCCACCTTGGGCTCCGCGGCCGTCGCGACCTCCCAGGGCAGCGGTCCGCGCGCGGGGAGCGTGGCGGCGATGTTCCGCACGATCCTGAGCGCGTGCGCGTCGTCCTCCGCCAGGTGGTCCGTCACACCGGAGATCCTGGAGTGCACCTCGCCGCCGCCGAGCTCCTCGGCGGTCACCACTTCACCGGTGGCGGCCTTCACCAGGGGAGGCCCGCCCAGGAAGATGGTCCCCTGGCCCCGGACGATGACCGCCTCGTCGCTCATCGCCGGGACATACGCCCCGCCGGCCGTGCACGACCCGAGGACCGCGGCGATCTGCGGGATCCCGGCCCCGGACATCCGGGCCTGGTTGTAGAAGATCCGGCCGAAGTGCTCGCGGTCCGGGAAGACCTCGTCCTGCATGGGCAGGAAGGCGCCCCCGGAGTCGACCAGGTAGATGCAGGGGAGGCGGTTCTCCAGGGCCACCTCCTGGGCGCGCAGGTGCTTCTTCACCGTCATCGGGTAGTACGTGCCGCCCTTGACGGTGGCGTCGTTGGCGACGACCACGCACTCGCGCCCGCTGACCCGCCCGATGCCCGCGATGACCCCGGCGGCCGGTGCGGCCCCCTCGTACATCCCATCGGCGGCCAGGGGCGCCAGCTCCAGGAACGGCGACCCGGGGTCGAGCAGTGTGTCCACCCGGTCCCTGGGCAGCAGCTTCCCGCGCGCGGTGTGCCTGGCCCGCGCCTTCTCGCCGCCGCCGAGCCGGGCCGCGGCCAGCTTGCCGCGCAGCTCCTCGACGAGCGCGCGGTGCGCCGCCTCGTTGGCCCGCCAGGCCTCCGACGCGGGGTCTGCCGCGCTCGTCAGCTCCGGTGCCTCGTGCATCCTGCGGTCCCCTCACCCAGTGGTCGACTGTTAATGAGCGTTAACCATTTCCTTCAGGTTAACGACCGCTAACCTCCCTGTCTAGAATTACCTTCATGGCCACCAGAACCGACGCCCCCACCCGCCGCGAGCAGATCCTCAAGGAGGCCGCGCGGCTGTTCGCCGAGCGCGGTTTCCACGGGGTCGGAGTCGACGAGATAGGTGCCGCCGTCGGCATCAGCGGCCCCGGCCTCTACCGCCACTTCGCGGGCAAGGACGCGATGCTCGCGGAGCTGCTGGTGGGGATCAGCGGCCAGCTGCTGACCGGTGCCAAGCGGCGCCTGGCGGAGGCGGACGGGGGCCCCGCGGACGCGGTCCTCGACTCGCTCATCGAAGGGCACATCGACTTCGCGCTCGACGACCGCCCCCTGATCACCCTGCACGACCGTGAGCTGGACCGCCTCCGGGACAGCGACCGCAAGCTGGTGCGCCAGCTCCAGCGGCAGTACGTCGAGCTGTGGGTGGAGGTGCTGCGCAAGGTCTATCCGGGCATCGCGGAACCCGCCGCCCGTTCCGCCGTGCACTCCGTCTTCGGCCTCCTGAACTCGACCCCGCACCTGGGCCGCCCCGGCTCGCTGCCGGGCCGCGGGGCGACGGCGGAGCTGCTGCACCGGATGGCACGGGGGGCCTTCGCGGCGGCCGCGGCGGAGTGACGAGCGTTACGGGATCACCTCTGGACGCCTCTCCTTACCCGCCGGTACCTTGGTGTCTGAGCAAGCGCTTAGACACGGACTCAAAGACCAGGTGGAGGTGGCGGGAGTGCGCCGTACGGTGTTCAACGAGGACCACGAGGCGTTCCGGGAGACCCTGCGCGCCTTCATCGAGGCCGAGGTCGTCCCGGTCTACGACGAGTGGTTCGCCGCCGGCCAGGCGCCGCGCGACTTCTACTACAAGCTGGCCGAGCTCGGCATCTTCGGCATCCGCGTGGACGAGGAGTACGGCGGCGCCGGCATCGACTCGTACAAGTTCGAGGCCGTGATGTACGAGGAGACCGCGCGCGCGGGCGTACAGTTCGGCGGCTCCGGTGTGCACGTGCTGCTCGGCCTGCCGTACATCAAGATGCTCGCCAGCGACGAGCAGAAGAAGCGCTTCCTGCCGAAGTTCGTCTCCGGCGAGGAGATGTGGGCCCTCGCGATGACCGAGCCGGGCACCGGCTCCGACCTCGCGGGCATGAAGACCACCGCCAAGCTCTCCGAGGACGGCACGCACTACGTCCTCAACGGCGCCAAGACCTTCATCACCGGTGGCGTCCACGCCGACCGTGTGATCGTCTGCGCCCGCACCTCGGCGCCCACCGCCGAGGACCGCCGCTTCGGCATCTCCCTGTTCGCCGTGGACACCAAGTCCGAGGGCTACTCCATCGGCCGCAAGCTGGACAAGCTGGGCCTGAAGACCTCCGACACCGCCGAGCTCGCCTTCGTCGACGTCAAGGTCCCGGTCGAGGACCTGCTCGGCGAGGAGAACAAGGGCTTCTACTACCTGGGCCACAACCTCGCCTCGGAGCGCTGGGGCATCGCCTTCGGCGCCTACGCGCAGGCCAAGGCCGCCGTGCGGTTCGCCAAGGAGTACGTCCAGGAGCGCACCGTCTTCGGCAAGCCGGTCGCCTCCTTCCAGAACACCAAGTTCGAGCTGGCTGCCTGCCAGGCCGAGGTGGACGCCGCCGAGGCCGTCGCCGACCGCGCCCTGGAGGCCCTCGACGCCGGTGAGCTGACCCCCGCCGAGGCCGCCTCCGCCAAGCTGTTCTGCACCGAGGTCGCGCACCGCGTCATCGACCGCTGCCTCCAGCTGCACGGCGGCTACGGCTTCATGAACGAGTACCCGATCGCCCGCCTGTACGCGGACAACCGCGTCAACCGCATCTACGGCGGCACCAGCGAGATCATGAAGTCGATCATCGCCAAGGACATGGGTCTGTAAGGCCCAGGAAACCCCTAGAAATCACTGGCGGGTACAACTGTCTGCCATGAGCCAGGCACTACAGGGTCTCCTCGATCTGCTCGACCTGGAGCAGATCGAGGAGAACATCTTCCGCGGCCAGTCCCGGTCCGCCGTCGTCCCCCGCGTCTTCGGCGGACAGGTCGCGGCCCAGGCGCTGGTCGCCGCGGGGCGCACGGTCCCCGCGGACCGGCACGCGCACTCGCTGCACGCGTACTTCCTGCGGCCCGGGGACCCGGGCGCGCCCATCGTGTACACGGTCGAACGCATCCGTGACGGCCGCTCCTTCACCACCCGCCGGGCGATCGCGGTCCAGCACGGCAGGCCGATCTTCGCGCTGTCGGCGTCCTTCCAGGTCGACGAGGACGGCCTCGACCACCAGACCCCGATGCCGCCCGCGCCCGACCCGGCCACGCTGCCCACCTCCCACGAGCGGCTGCGCGGCTACGACCACCTCGACCCCGCGGTGGTGGAGAAGTTCCTCGAGGCACGCGAGGCCGTCGATCTGCGCTACGTCGAGGAGCCGCCGTACGGGAAGTTCGGCGAGCCGCGCGAGCCGCACTCCCAGGTGTGGTTCCGCACCAACGGCAAGCTGGACGACGACCCCTTGCTGCATGTCGTCCTCGCCACGTACGTCTCCGACATGACCCTGCTCGACTCGATCCTGCTCGCGCACGGCCGGGGCGGCTGGGCCGTCGGCGACGTGGTCGGCGCCTCGCTCGACCACGCCATGTGGTTCCACCGGCCCTTCCGCGCCGACGAATGGCTGCTCTACGACCAGGAGTCACCGACGAGCCACGGCGGCCGCGGCCTCGGCCAGGCCCGGATCTACACGCAGGACGGCCGGCTGGCCATCTCGGTGATCCAGGAAGGGCTGGTGCGGGTCCCGCGGTGACGGGACCCCCGGACCGTCAGGACAGCCCCGCCTCCGCCAGCAGAAACGCCGTCATCGGGTCGTAGTGGCGTGGGCTCGGTACGTGGTCGTCGAGGGGGACCGTCACCTGTACGGTGCCCTCGGCCTCGGCGAGGAAGAGCGCCGGGTCGTTGCAGTCGGCGTAGCCGACGGAGTCGACGCCGTGCTGGCCGGCGTAGCCCGCCCAGCCGTGGTCGGCGACGACCAGGTCCGGCAGCGGGCGGCCCTCCTCCTCGAGCGCCGTGAGGATGGCCTTCATCGGCTCGCCGGAATGCGTGTGCCACAGGGTGGCGCCGTGCTCCAGGACCGCCACGTCCGCCAGCTGCCAGACGTAGCCCTCGTCGGTCTGCAGGCCCTCCGGGATCACCACGATCTCGCAGCTGGCCTGGCGCAGGGCGGCGGCCGTGGCGCGGTGCACGTCGAGCAGGCCGCCCGGGTGGCCGGTGGCGAGCAGCACCCGCTGCTGCCCCTCGGCCGCCTTGCGCAGCCGGGCCGCCATCCGCTCCAGACCGCCCACCGTCAGCTCGGGGTCGATGGTGTCCTGGCCGTAGCGGTACTCGGGGTCGTCGTTCACCCCCACCCGCTCCGCCATCACCGCGAGCACGTCCTGCTCGTCGGTCCACCGGTCGCCGAGTTCCAGTCCGAGCCAGTAGTTGCGGACGCCGTTCGCGAGCTGTCGGTAGTGGGAGAGGTTGTTCTCGCGCGGGGTGGCGACGTCGCCCGCGATGCGGGTCTTCACGAGATGTTCGAGGAGCTCGGCGCGGCTGGGTGTCCCGGGTATCGGCATGCAACCCATTGTGAGGCAGTCGACTGTGCGATTCCCTGGCGTCCGGCGCGCTGGGACGCGCGTCACCTACTCAGCGAGATGGGCCTGCGTACCTATTGCCGCCGCAGCGCGAACCACAGCTCCATGCGTACGTCCGGGTCGTCCAGGTCCGTGTCGAGGAGTGTGGCGCAGCGGGCGATGCGCTGGCGGACCGTGTTGCGGTGCACGGACAGGGCGACGGCCGTACGGTCCCAACTGCCGTGCAGGGAAAGCCAGGTGCGCAGGGTCTCGGTCAGCGCGGGGGTGTCCGCGATCGGAGCGAGGAGCGTACGGGCGTGGGCCGCGGCCTCCTCGGACGGCACCAGGTCGGCGAGGCCCGCCCGGTCGCCGTGCCGGACCAGAGCCGCGCGGGTGGCGCGGGCGCGGGCCAGCGCGCGGGCGGCCTGGGTGTCGGCGGACGGCCACCCGGACGGGGCCGAGGGAGCGCTGACGCCCAGCGTCCAGCCCGGCTGTGCGGCCGGCTCGCGGTCGGCGGGCACCAGGACCCGTACGAGGTCCTCGGCCAGGTCGACCAGCGGCGACCCGAGGGTCGCGCCCAGGGCCGAGGCGGTCACCGGGTCGGGCGCCTGGGCGTCCGGCCGGGCGTGCACCACGAGCCAGGGGCCGGGCCCGAGGAGGGCGGCCACATCGGCCGGCGGCGTCCCCAGCAGCAGCCGTACCAGCGCGGACGACCGCGCCGCACCCGTGCCGCTCTGGTGCTCGCCGGTGAGGAGGGAGAGCAGGACCGCGGCCACGGAGGCGATGGTGTGGTCGCCGGGTTCCCGCTGCGGCGCGGCGACCCCGAGCACGAAGCCCTGCCCGGCGCCGAGGGCGTAGGCGGCGAGGTGGGTGCCGGCGGCCGTGTCGGTGGCGGAGGTGGGCGTCCCCGGACCGGAGGGGCGTACGACCTCCGCGAGCCGGGCCAGCGCCTCCCGGACGCCGGTCTCCACCGGACGCCCCACGGAGGCGATCTCCGTTCCCTCCGGCCCGTACAGCACCGCCCGGCCGCTCACCCGCTGGGCCAGCTGCCGCAGCACCGACGGCACCGGGTCCGGGCGGGAGGCCGCCGCCGCGAGGCTCTGCTGGGCCTCCGTCACCCGGCGCAGTTCGGCGAGGCGGGCCTGGGCCATCAGCTGCCAGACCGCCCGGGCGATGCCGGAGAACGTGGTCTGCGGAGGGACCTCGACGAGCGGCAGCCCGTGCGCCTCGCACGCCGCCACCAGGGCGCGCGGCACCGTGTCGTGCACGGGGGCCAGGCCGAAGCCGAGGGCCGCGCCGCCCGCCGCCACGATCCTCGACACATAGTCGTCGAAGTACGTGCCGGAACCGGCGGCTTCCGGGACATGAACCCCCGCGGTCAGCAGCAGCTCCCCGCCCAGCAGATACGGGTACGGGTCGGCCATCTCCGAGGTGTGCGCCCAGTGGATGACGATGCCGGGATCGGCCGGCCCGGCGATCTGCCGCAGGGCCAGGTCCTCACGGGCCAGGAGTGCCGACAGAGGCACGGGTGGCGTGGGTGGCGTGGCGGGAACCGCGGAGTCCGGCATGGTGTGCGCTCCCTCCACCCCGTACGGCTCGAATGGATGAAACGTACACTTCGCAGTCGCTTTTCAGCCACCTAGTGTCAGTGCTCATCACCCGCCGGCGAGACCGAGCGAAGGAGGGCCCTGTGGCCATCGACTACACAGTGATCGTCGTCTATCTGGCCGGAATGCTGGCCATGGGCTGGTGGGGCATGCGCCGCGCCAGGTCGAAGAGCGAGTTCCTGGTCGCGGGGCGCCGCCTCGGGCCCGCCATGTACTCCGGCACCATGGCCGCGATCGTCCTCGGCGGCGCGTCCACCATCGGCGGCGTCGGCCTCGGCTACCAGTACGGCCTCTCCGGTGCCTGGATGGTCTTCACCATCGGCCTCGGGCTGCTCGCCCTGTCCGTCTTCTTCTCCGCCCGCATCGCCCGCCTGAAGGTCTACACCGTCTCCGAGATGCTGGATCTGAGGTACGGCGGCCGCGCGGGCGTCATCTCCGGTGTGGTCATGTGGGCGTACACCCTCATGCTCGCGGTGACGTCCACCATCGCGTACGCCACGATCTTCGACGTCCTCTTCGACATGAACCGCACCCTCGCGATCATCCTCGGCGGTTCGATCGTGGTCGCGTACTCGACGCTCGGCGGCATGTGGTCGATCACGCTCACCGACATGGTGCAGTTCGTGGTCAAGACGATCGGCGTCCTGCTGCTCCTGCTGCCCATCGCGGTCGTCAAGGCCGGCGGTTTCTCCGAGATGAAGGCCAAGCTGCCCACCGCGTACTTCGACCCGCTGGGCATCGGCGGCGAGACGATCTTCACCTATGTCCTGATCTACACGTTCGGCATGCTCATCGGGCAGGACATCTGGCAGCGCGTCTTCACCGCCCGCAGCGACACCACGGCGAAGTGGGGCGGCACGGTCGCGGGCACCTACTGTCTGGCGTACGCCCTCGCCGGCGCCGTCATCGGTACGGCAGCCAAGGTGCTGTACCCGAAGCTGGGCAGCCCGGACGACGCCTTCGCGACCATCGTCAAGGAAGAACTCCCGGTCGGTGTGCGGGGGTTGGTGCTGGCCGCCGCACTCGCCGCCGTGATGTCGACCTCGTCCGGCGCGCTGATCGCCTGCGCGACCGTGGCCAACAACGACATCTGGTCGCGGCTGCGGGGAGCCGTACGGAGGTCCGAAGGCGAGCACGACGAGGTCAAGGGCAACCGCGCCTTCATCCTGATCATGGGCCTCGCCGTGATCGGTACGGCGATCGCGCTCAACAACGTCGTCGAGGCGCTGACCGTGGCGTACAACCTGCTGGTCGGCGGGCTCCTCGTGCCCATCCTGGGCGGGCTGCTGTGGAAGCGCGGCACCGTGCAGGGCGCCCTCGCCTCGGTGATCGTCGGTGGCCTCGCGGTCATCGGCCTGATGGCCGGCTACGGAATCCTCGCCAACGAGCCCGTCTACTACGGTCTTCTGTCGTCGCTTGTCGCGTATGTGGCGGTCTCCCTGGGGACGAAGCCCACGGACGAGCTTGTCCTCGCCGCCTGGCGCGAGCGTCTCGCGGGGCGCTCCTCCGAACTCGCGTCCGAACCGGTCCCGGCTGCCCAGTAGAGTCGTACGAGAATCAGTATTTATCACTCCATACGCGATGAAGCGTAGGAAAGAAGGCATCAGGTCATGAGCAGTAACGAGACGCCCCGCGGCCCCGTCGACTCCTCCCGCATCCCGCGGTACGCCGGACCCGCGACCTTCGCCCGGCTGCCCCGCCTCGACGAGGTCGGCCGCGCCGATGTCGCCGTGGTGGGCGTGCCGTTCGACTCGGGCGTCTCGTACCGGCCGGGCGCCCGCTTCGGCGGCAACGCGATCCGCGAGGCGTCCCGGCTGCTGCGGCCCTACAACCCGGCGCAGGACGCGTCCCCGTTCGCGCTGGCGCAGGTGGCGGACGGCGGGGACATCGCGGTGAACCCGTTCAACATCAACGAGGCCGTGGAGACCGTCGAGGCCGCGGCGGACGAGCTGCTGGGGACGGGCGCCCGCCTGATGACCCTCGGCGGCGACCACACCATCGCGCTGCCGCTCCTGCGCTCGGTGGCGAAGAAGCACGGCCCGGTCGCCCTGCTCCACTTCGACGCCCACCTCGACACCTGGGACACGTACTTCGGCGCCGAGTACACGCACGGGACCCCGTTCCGGCGGGCCGTGGAGGAGGGCATCCTCGACACGTCCGCGCTCTCCCACGTGGGCACGCGCGGCCCGCTCTACGGCAAGCAGGACCTCACCGACGACGAGAAGATGGGCTTCGGCATCGTCACCTCGGCAGACATCTACCGCCGGGGCGCCGACGAGGTCGCCGACCAGCTGCGGCAGCGCATCGGCGACCGCCCGCTGTACATCTCGATCGACATCGACTGCCTCGACCCGGCCCACGCACCCGGCACGGGCACCCCGGAGGCGGGCGGCATGACCTCCCGCGAGCTGCTGGAGATCCTGCGCGGCCTGGCCTCCTGCAACCTGGTCTCGGCGGACGTCGTCGAGGTGGCCCCCGCGTACGATCACGCGGAGATCACGTCGGTGGCCGCGTCCCACACGGCGTACGAACTGACCACGATCATGTCCCGCCAGATTGCCGAGGCCCGCGCGAAGTGACCCACGACCACGACCTGGAACTCCGCCCGACCGAGGCGCAGATTTCCGCCGCTCTGAACCCTCCTCCCGGCCGAAACGGCGGAGACCTGGTCGTGGAGACGCTCGCCGGACTCGGCGCGACGACGGTCTTCGGCCTGCCCGGCCAGCACGCGCTGGGCATGTTCGACGCGCTGCGCCGCTCGGCGCTGCGGTATGTGGGCCTGCGGGTGGAGAACAACGCGGGGTTCGCGGCGGACGCGTACGGCCGGATCACGGGCGAGGCCGCACCACTGCTCCTGTCGACCGGCCCGGGAGCCCTGACCTCCCTGGCCGCGTTGCAGGAGGCGGCCGCGGCCTCGGCGCCCGTGCTGGCGATCAGCAGCCAGATCCCGACGGCGGGGCTGGGCGGCGGCAGGCACGGCTATCTGCACGAACTCCCGGACCAGGCGGCCTCGTTCCGGGGCGTGGTGAAGTCGGTCCACACGGTCCGCACCCAGTCCCAGATCCCCTCCGCGATCGCGGCGGCCTGGAAGTCGGCCCTGACCGCCCCGCACGGACCGGTGTGGGTGGAGATCCCGCAGGACGTACTGCTGGCGCAGACCTCGCTGCCGGTGGTGACGGGGGTGGACGCGACGCCGGAGGACGTGGTGCCGCGCCCGGAGCTGACGGCCGTGGCCGCCGACCTGCTCTCCCGCGCCGAACGTCCGGCGATCATCGCGGGCGGGGGAGTGGTACGGGCGGACGCCTCGGGCAAGCTGCGGCAGCTGGCGGAGGTGTTGCAGGCGCCGGTGGTGACGACACCGGGCGGCAAGGGGGCCTTCCCCTGGAAGCATCCGCTGTCCCTCCAGTCCTGGATCGAGGACCGCCACACGACGGACTTCCTGGAGGACGCGGACGTCCTGCTGGTGGTCGGCTCGGGCCTGGGCGAACTCTCCTCGAACTACCACACGTTCAAGCCCCGCGGCCGGGTGATCCAGATCGAGGCGGACCTCGGCAAGCTGGAGTCCAACCACCCGGCGCTGGGGATCCACGCGGACGCGCGCCTGGCGTTGCAGGCGCTGCTGGAGACGGTGGAGGAACGGGAGGACACCGGCGCCGCCGAGCGCGTGCGTGAGGTGCTGGGCAAGGTGGCCGAACGCATCGCCTCCCAGGAACTCACCCTGGAACAGGACGTGTTGACCTCCGTCCGCCGGGCGCTGCCCGCCGACTCGCCGTCCTTCTGGGACATGACGATCCTCGCCTACTGGGCCTGGTCGGCCTTCGACGCCAAGGGCCCCAACCTCCTGCACTCCGCCCAGGGCGCCGGCGGCCTCGGCTACGGCTTCCCGGCGGCCCTGGGAGCAGCGGCGGCGGACCCGACGCGTCCGGTCCTGGCGGTGTCGGGCGACGGCGGTGCCCTGTACTCGATCGCGGAGCTGGCGACGGCCCGCCAGTACGACCTGAACGTCACCTGGCTGATCGTCGACGACGGCGGCTACGGCATCCTGCGCGAGTACATGACGGACGCCTTCGGCGAGGCGACCGCGACGGAGCTGACGCGGCCGGACTATGTGGCGCTCGCCGAGTCGTTCGGGGTGCCGGGGGTGCGTACGACGCCGGAGACCCTGGAGGGGGACCTGGCGAAGGCGCTCGCGGCGCCGGGCCCGTCTGTGGTGGTTCTTCCGGCGGTGCTGCGGATGTTCGCGGCGACGCATCTGGGGTGAACTTGGCTGCGTGACCCAGACGGCAAGATCGTCAACCTCTACCAGGAGGCGTGACGGGGGCTCGGGCACGTGAGCTGGTGCGGCTGCTGACAATGCCGGGTCTGACGCTTGATGGAGGGTCAGGCGCTGTTCGTGACGGGCTCGGGGCTCGGTGAGGACGGTTGGGGCGGACGGTGCTCAGGGGGTTTGGGTTCTCCTCCGTACGTCTTTTTCTGTGTACGTCGGTAGTAGTAGCAAGACCGCCCTGCAGAGGGATTCGCCGATTGGCGTGGACACGAAATGGTCGTTCCGTCCTGGAAGTTGATCGAAAGGAACGGTCATCGTGCGGAGAGGACGCATGGCGCCCTTGCTCGCAGTCGCGGTCACGGCAGTGCTGGGCCCCGCGCTCGTACCGGCGCAGGCATCCGCGGCGCAACCATTGAAGAGATTCGAGGATCAGAGGCTCTCCTGGCGCCGGTGTGACGCCCAATCACCGGCCGCGTTCCAGTGCGCGACGGTCAAGGTCCCGCTCGACTACAGCCGCCCCGACGGCAAGACCATCAAGCTGGAAGTGTCCCGGCTGAAGACCAGCGTCCCGGGCAAGCGGCACGGCGTGCTTCTCTTCAACCCCGGCGGACCGGGCGGCGAGGGCCTGGACATGCCCGTCTACATGAAGGACGCGCTGCCCAAGAAGGTCCGGGAGCAGTACGACCTCATCGGGTTCGATCCGCGCGGCGTGGGCCGCAGCAGCCCGGTCACCTGCGGTCTCACGGGCTCGGAGCAGAACTTCGAACACGCCTACCACCCCGAGACGTTCAACCGTGACGTCAAGTGGGCCAAGAACGTGGCCGACAAGTGCCGTGCCAGGAACGGCGACAAGCTGCCGTACATCACCACCCGCAACACCGCCCGCGACATGGACGTCATCCGCACCGTCCTGGGCGAGAAGAAGCTCTCTTACCTGGGCTACTCGTACGGGACCTACCTGGGCGGCGTCTACGCGCAGATGTTCCCCCGGCGGACCGACCGCTTCGTGCTGGACAGCGCGGTCGACCCCGCCCGGGCCTGGCGCGCCATGATCCAGATCTGGGCGGAGGGCACCGAACCGGCGTTCACCCGCTGGACGAAGTGGACCGCGCAGCACCACCGCACCTACAAACTCGGCACCACCCCGGCCAAGGTGAAGAAGACGTTCTGGGACCTGATAGCCCGGGCCGACCGCACTCCCATCGAGGACGGTGACCAGAAGATCACCGGGGACGACATCCGCGCCATGCTGCGTGCCGAGTTCTTCACCCCCAAGTCCGCCGCCCAGGCGGTCGTCGACCTCAAGAACACCGCCGACGGCCACGCGCCCGCCCACCGTTCCCCCGCGCCGGACGACCGCCGCGAGCCCAGCCGGTCCGCGGCTGCCGCCGCACAGATCCCGGACGACAACGGAACCGCCGCCTTCTGGAGCGTGGTCTGCGGTGATACGGCGGCCTGGCCGCGCGACCCCGAGCAGTACCGGCGGGACGCGATCCAGGACAAGGCCAAGTACCCGCTCTACGGCGACTTCGGCTCCAACATCATGCCCTGCGCGTTCTGGGGCAAGCCGAGCGAGCCCGTCACCACGGTGGACAACAAGGTCGGCCTGCTCACCGTCCAGAACCAGTGGGACTCCCAGACGCCCCTGGCCAGCGGCCTCGGCATGCACCGCGCCCTGAAGGGCTCACGCATGGTGTACGTCAAGGGCGGCGAGGGCCACGGCGTCTACTCCGACGACCCGCACGCCTGCGCCAACCGCGCCGTCAACGCCTACCTCGGCACCGGAAAGCTGCCGGCCGAGGACATCACCTGCACCCCGTCCGGCCGCCGTGGCCTCGGTGTGGTCCAGCCCCTCATCCCGGCGCCGCAGCACGCGCCGGGAGCGCCCCGCTTCTGACGCCCCGATGCAATGGACGGTGCCATAAAACGGCGCCGCCTCGCCCACTTGGGGCGAGGCGGCGCCTTTGCGTTGACAGCCGTGGCCCGACCGCCTACCAGATCGCCTCGGCCCACTCCGGGCCTGTGCAGGATCGGGGAGGAGTGAGACAGCTCCTTCTGCCCTCTCGGGCATCGGGGACCGCCGGGGAACGTGCGTGACGAGTTCCCCCGCGATCGCCGCAGAGATATTAGGCGGCCCGTCGTCGACGAGGGTGGCTACGACGTCCGGCGCGAGTGCATGACCGACGCCTTCGGCCAGACCATGGCGACGAAACTGACCCGCCCCGATTACGTGGCCCTGGCCGAGCCCTTCGGTGCCCCAGGGGTGCGGACGACTCCCGGGCCCCTGAAGACGGACCTCGTGACGGCGTTTGCGGCACCAGGTCTGTCGGTGGTGGTGCTGCCGGCGGTCCTGCGGATGTTCGCGCCTCCACACGTGGGCTCGGACTGATCCCCCGATCGGCTGTTCGCGATGACCTTCACGGGATATGTTCCGTGAGGTCACAGACGCCCTCAGCCAGGCTGATGTCAGATGCGGCCGTTACCCTGAGCCGGGAGAGGAGGACAGCGTGCTGCTGAGGTTCCGCGTCGCGAACGTACGGTCCCTGCGAGACGAGCAGGAGCTGTCCTTTGTCGCGTCCGGCGACGAAGGGGCCGGGTCGGCGAACCCGGTAGATCTTGCGGGCGGCGGATCCATCGCCGTACTGCCACTGATCGGTGTTTTCGGGGCCAATGCCTCCGGTAAGTCGAACGTGCTGGCCGCGATGACCGACATGCGCAACGCCGTCCTCAACTCCTATGCGCGCTGGGCCTCTTACGACGGCATCCCGCGCCAGGTCTTCGCCCTGGACTCCAAGAGCGAGAATGAACCGTCCTTCTTCGAGGTCGACGTCGTCATCGACTCGATCCGCTGGACGTACGGCTTCGAGCTCGGCGCCAAACGTGTCGAGTCCGAGTGGCTGCACAGCTATCCGCGAGGCCGCCGACAGGAATGGCTCGACCGGGACGCCTCCCGGCCCGATGTCTTCAAGTGGCCGGGCGGGCGTGTCAAGGACCGGGCACAGCTCGTACGGCGTACGCGTCCGAACGCCCTGCTGCTCTCTACGGCCGGCACCGACAACCACCCGCAGCTTTCTCCTCTCTTCCACTGGTTCCGCCGCAACTTCTGGATGATCAGCCCGGAGGTCGAGCGGGACGAGCGCGCGCGCTACACCACGAGGGAGCTGTCGGGTCCGAGGGCCACTCGGATCCAGGAGCTACTGAGGGTCGCCGACCTTGGCATCACAGGGGCGACGGTCATCCAGGAGGGCCCGGGCCAGGACGCGGTGAAGCTGACACACCGTTCAGCCGCCGGGGACGTGTCCTTCGACTGGCAGGAGGAGTCCTACGGCACCCGCTCCTGGTTCGCCCTCCTCGGCCCGCTGCTCCTCGCCCTCGACGAAGGCGCGGTCCTGCTCGTCGACGAACTCGATGCCAGCCTGCACTCCCGCTTCGCCGCGGAGGTCGTACGGCTCTTCCATGATTCGTACGCGAACCCCAAAGGCGCCCAGCTGGTCTTCACCTCGCACGACGCGACGGTGCTTACCACCCCGAGCGGCGAGCGGCTCCTCGACCCCGCACAGGTCTGGTTGACGCAGAAAGACAAGGACGGGGCGACCGAGCTGTATCCGCTCACCGAGGTGGAACCGAGCGAGGACGAGGACCTCACGCAGTCGTATCTCGCTGGGGCCTTTGGTGGCGTTCCGGCTCTCCTGGAGGGGCAGATCGCGCGACGGCTGTTGGCAGCGCGCGAGACCGGTACGTACGACGAGACGGGCGATCGAGCGGACGGGGCGGGGCGCGACTGATGGGGCGGGCGCAGAAGGGCAAGGACTCGTGGGAGCGTCCGGCCCGACGAGGCGGGCAGCAGCGCAGGCGCCAGGTTTTCGTCTTCACTGAGGGCAAGGTGACCGAGCCGTCGTATCTCGACATCCTCAAGGACCAGGGTGTCCCGTACGCCGACAAGGTCCCGGTGGAGATGCACATCGCCAACCGAAAGGCGGACAGTGGGCGCAAGCCGCTCGACCTCGTCGAGCAGGCGGTCGAGCTGAAGCGCGAAGAGGACCGCAAGGCGAAGCGGGCCAAACTGGACGCGAAGTACCTGCCCGAAGTCTGGTGCCTCTTCGACCACGACAGATACAAGTACATCCGCGACGCGTTGGAGAAGGCGGAGAAGGCGGGTATCGGAGTCGCCTTCTCGCATCCGTGCTTCGAGGTGTGGCGCCTCGCGCACTACAAGCCGGTCAGCGGCTCGTTCGACGGGGTGTGCGGTGAGGCGGCCCGACGGCTGCCGTTTCAGCGAGGTTCCCAGGACGCCGACAATGCCAAGCTCGTCCTGCCGGGCCAGGTCCTGGGCCGCTACAAGACGGCGCGGAAGAACGCCGAGCGGATGAACAGCCAGCACGCAGCGCATGTGGCCAAGTGGGACAGGGACCCGTACACAGATGTGTATGAGTTCGTGGAGAAAGCGCTGCACATCGACACGTACTGACCCCGTAGGCCACCACCGCAGGCTGATTTCGGTATGACCCCGGCCGGGCAATAAAGTCTCTCCGTTGTCTCAGGTCGGGTCGTAGGGAGTCGCGTACATGGCCAAGCTCACGCTCGCCCAGCTGGAACGGCATCTGTGGGCCGCGGCGGACATTCTGCGCGGCACGATGGACGCCTCCGAGTACAAGGACTACATCTTCGGGCTGCTCTTCCTGAAGCGCGCCAACGACGAGTTCGAGGCGGCCAGGGACAAGCTCAGGGAGTATGCGGTCGAGGAGCTGAAGCTCAGCGACGAAGACCTGCCCGGCTACCTGGAGCAGGCGGGCCCCTACCGCAAGCGCGATGTGCTCTACGTGCCGAAGGAAGCGCATTGGCACGAGATCTCCGCCGTCCCTCACAACATCAACGAGAAGGCGTTGCGTCCCGCGCTGCAAGCGCTCGAGAGGCAGAACGACAAGCTCAAGGGCCTCTTCGACCACCTCGACTTCAACCGCATCGGCGGATCGGGCGCCGCGTCCGGCGCGGCCAAGCTCGCCGACCAGCGCCTGAAGCTCCTCATCGCGCACTTCGGACGGATCCGTCTGCGCACGGAGGACTTCGAGTTCCCCGACCTGATCGGTGCCGCGTACGAGTACCTGATCAAGGAGTTCGCGGACACGGCCGGACGCAAGGGCGGCGAGTTCTACACCCCGCGCGCAGTGGTCCGCATGATGGTCGAACTCCTCGCCCCCACCGAGAACATGAGGATCTACGACCCGTGCGTCGGGTCGGGCGGCATGCTCATCCACGCGGCGGAGTACGTGGAGGAGCACGGCGGCGACACGTCGTCGATGTTCTTCGCCGGACAGGACGCCAACTCCGGATCCTGGATCATGTCGACGATGAACATGGTCCTGCACGGGGTGCGCCGCTTCGACCTGGCCACCGGGGATACGCTTTCGCAGCCGGCGCATGTGCCTCGGTCTGACGAGGACCGCTTCGACGGGGTGCTCAGCAATCCGCCGTTCTCTTTGGACTACGTCGTCGAGGACCTGGCGCATCCGGCCGAGCGTGCCAAGTACGGGAAAACGAGCGAGCGCGGCAAGGCCGACCTGATGTTCCTCCAGCACATGCTGTGGGAGGCCAAGCGGGACAGCGCGCGTGGTGGCATGGTGATCACGGTCATGCCGCACGGGGTGCTGTTCCGGGGCGGCGGTGAGCAGGCCATCCGTACGGAGCTGCTGGAGAAGGACACCATCGAGGCGGTCATCGGCCTCGCCCCGAACCTCTTCTACGGGACCGGCATCCCGGCCTGCATCCTGGTGCTCCGCCCGCCGGGCCGAAAGGACCAGGCGCGGGAGCGAAAGGTGCTGTTCATCAACGCCGACCGGGAGTTCCACGCGGAGCGAGCGCAGAACATTCTGCTCCCCGAGCACGCCGAGAAGATCGTCTCGACGTTCCACGCGTACGAGGAGGTGCCCGGCTTCTCGCGGATCGTGACCCGTGAGGAACTGGCGGCCAACGACGACAACCTCAACATCCGCCGGTACGTGGACAACACGCCACCGCCCGAGCCGCAGGACGTGCGGGCACATCTGGTGGGCGGGGTCCCGCGCGCGGAGATCGAGGCGAAGAAGCCGCTGCTCGACTCCTACGGGATCGGGGTGACCGATCTGTTCGTGGAGCGGGAGCCGGCGGACCCGGCGTATGTGGACTTCCGGGACGAGACGGCGGGCGGTCCCGAGCTGGGCGAGCTGGCCCGGCCTCGGGAGGAGGAACTGCGGGCGGAGTTCGGCAAGTGGTGGGAGGAGTCCGCGGCCCGCAGGTTGGAGGCGGTGGCGGCCACACCTGAGACTCTTGCCGCGTCCACGTCCTCTGAGCGCAAGGCCGCGCTGATGGCGGTGCGGGGACAGCTGATGTCGTCGTTCGTGGAACGGCTGGGCCGGGTCGGGTTGCTGGACCGGTACGCGTTGTCCGGCGCGGTCGCGGGCTGGTGGTGGGACGCGAAGTACGACCTGCTCGCGCTGTCGGAGAACGGGTTCGGGGGTGTCGTCGACGGGTGGGTCGAGAACGTCGACACGATGCTCTCGCCCGAACAGGACGCCCGGACGAAGAAGCTGCGGGCGAGGACGGCGGCGGAGCGGCGACAGGCGTACGACCACAAGGTGGTTGCGGCCATCGCTCCCGGATTCTTGGAGAAGCTGGCGGAGGCGGACGCGCGGAAGGCGGAGGCCGACGCGCGGTTCAAGGAGCTGAGTGCGCGGCTTGCCGGGGGTGGGGAGGAACCGGATGCCGAGGCTGACGGTGACCCGTCCGAGGGTGAGGACGCCTCTGAGGAAGTCGCCCTGAGCGTCGAGGAGCTGGCAGAGCTGACGGCTGAGCTGGCGAGGGTGAAGAAGGCACGCACGAAGGCGGGCGCGGACATCAAACGCCTTGAGGCCGACTTCCACCGCTATCCGTACCCGAGCGATCCGCCGATGCTGGGGGAGGAAGCGCCGGGGCTGTTCCGGGCGCGGGAGGAGTTGGACGCGGACGGGGAGCGCCGGGTGGTGCTCGACCTGCTGCGGGACGACCTGGCGGCGAAGCTGGACGGGCATGTGGTGCGGTGGCAGCGGGAGTTGGCGGCGTCTTATGAGACGTGGGAGCAGAAGTACGCGGTTTCGCTGAGGGAGATCCGGGCGGGGCGGGAGCGGGCGGCCGGAGAGCTGGACGGGTTCTTGAAGGAGCTGGGTTATGTGGAGTGACGCATCCGTCTCCTGGGTTCCCGTCAAGGAACTCGGGGACGTCCGTATGGGTAAGCAGCTCTCGCCGGCGAGCCGTACGGGTGCAGGACAGTGGCCCTATCTCCGAGTGGCCAACGTGTATGAGGGGCGTATCGATTACTCGGACCTGAACTCCATGGCTTTCTCGGCTGCGGAGCGGGAGACGTATGGGCTCCTGCCAGGCGACATCCTGCTCAACGAAGGGCAGGAGAATCTGATGAATGTGGGGCGGAGCGCACTGTACGACGGCGCACCCGGCGAGTTCTGCTTTCAGAACACATTGATTCGGTTCCGGCCCGGTCCGGCTGTCATTCCTGAGTTCGCACAAGCGGTGTTTGTCTGGTGGCGCGCCAACGCGGTTTTCGCGGGGATCGCGGAAAAGACGAGCATCTCGCACTTGGGTGGGAACAGGTTCGGGGCGCTGTTGTTCCCCTTGATTCCGGTGGCTGCGCAGCGGCGGATCGTTGAAGTGCTCGACAGTGTCACGGAGCTGGAGCGTGCCATCGAGGCGTCGATCGCCAAACTGCGGAGTGTGCGGCAGGGGACGTTGCTTGATTTCATGGGTCGGATTCAGCCCGAGTGGACACCTGTCCGTGATCTCGGTGAAGTGCGCATGGGTAAGCAGCTTTCGCCCGACAGCCGAGCCGCGACGGAGCAGTACCCATACCTGAGGGTAGCCAACGTTCATGCTGGGTGGATCGACTACTCGGACGTCAACACCATGGGCTTCACAAAGGCGGAACGGTTGGTATACGGGCTCCTCCCCGGAGACATTCTTCTCAACGAGGGGCAGAGTTTGGAGCTTGTTGGGCGTAGCGCCATCTACAGAGACGCGCCTGGGAAGTTCTTCTTTCAGAATACATTGGTGAGGTTTCGGCCTGGGGAGCGGGTAGTCCCGGGGTATGCACAGATCATTTTCGAACACTGGCTCCAGTCCGGCGTCTTCGCTGGGATCGCCAAGAAGACAACCAGTATCGCGCACTTGGGAGGCGAGCGATTTGCGGGTTTGGAGTTTCCGCTCGTATCGCTCACTGAGCAGCGGGATCTTGTAGCTGCTGTTTCTGCCTGCGATGTAAACATTGCAGGAGAATCCAGCGAGTTGAACAAGCTCCGTCGTCTCAAGCAGGGGCTTGTGGACGACCTGTTGTCGGGGCGAGCCGCAGCTTCCGTCGCAGCGGCATGAGCAGACGACGCCCGGCCCGCACCATGAGGCGGGGGCCGGACGACTTGTGGTGGGGAGCGGTCAAGCGGCGAGGGTTCCGTCCTTGACTGCCGAAACGAACGACGTCCAGCCGGTTGACGGGAAGATCAACGCGAGGCTCTGTGGAGCCTTGGAGCCGCGGACCGGGACGCCGGTCGGGTTGCCGTCCAGGGCCTTGCACTTGCAGCTGCTCATGCCGCCTTGGCCGCAGCCACATCCCGCGCACGGCGCGCAAGCTCACGTACAGGGCTGGCAGATGAATGCCGGCGCAGTTCCTGGCTCATCGCGCGGAAGTGGTCGTCACCTCGGTTGGACGAGACGTGTTCGTACTCGTCCAGGAACCGTGACCAGCTTTCACAGGCTGCGTCCAAGTGGCCCACTCGTAGCTGGCGCTGCGCGAGAAGCGCATAGGCGTGCGTGCGGCCCTGGCGCTCCTGTTTCGGCTGGAGGCGGATCGACTGTTTCAGGGCCTTGATCGAGCCCGCGAAGTCCTTCTCCTCGCAAAGGACGTGGGAGACGTGGAACAGGTAGGCGGTCTGGTCGTAGCCGCCGATCGCATCCCTGCGGTTGTCCGCCTTCGACAGCGCGTCCTCCGCCTCCTTCAGGCGAGCGTGGGCTTGTTGCTTCAGGCCCACCATGGACGCGGAATGGGCCTGCTGGCCGCGTAGGAATGCCACGAGACGTGGGCCCGCAGAGGGAGCTGCTTGTGCTGCGGAGTCCGCGAGTTCCAGGGCCTTGGGACCGTAGCCCAGGTTGGAGGCCTGGAGGGACATGCCGCGCAGGGTCCTGCAGTACGTGACGCGGTCTTCCGCCTCGCGCGCCAGGCCAAGGGCTTGGACGTAGTAGCGCTGTCCGAGGCCGTGGGCCTTCTCGTACATGGCCATCCATCCGGTCAGGTACGTGAGGTCGGAGGCGGCGGCAAGCATGTCCTTGCGGACGGGTTCCGTGGCCTGGGCCCGGAGCCAGGGACCGACTGTGTTGACGAGGAACGCGGACGCCATAGGCATCGCGTGTCCGGCGCCGAGCTCGTCGAGGATGTCGGCGATACGGTCGGTCATGGTGCGGATCGACTGCACCTGAGAAGAGCCGATACGAACGGTTTTCTTGCCGGGAGTCACCGATTCATCCGCCGCTCGTGCGGGGAGGGCGAAGGCCGGAACTGACAGTGCGGCAGAGAAGACCGTGGCGGCCAGCACGCTGCGGCGGGACGGATCCATAGTTGCCCTTCCGAGGTCGATCAACTCCTCGACAGTGTCAGCGTTCTGCGAGCCCGTGAGTGATGGTGCAGGCTCCAGGCCGGCTTCCGCGTGGGTGACGGGTCGTCCTAGCCGTGCCGAGAGCGCCTCGACGATCAGGGCCCTGACCTGGGACTTTGGCTGGACCCCTGCAATCCAGTGCGCGACCGCGGTGCGGTCGTACGTGAGGTCGAGTCCTGCCTGAGGGCCGAGGCGATTCACCTGCTGTGCGAGCTGGGTCCTGGTCCATCGTGCCTGGTCAAGCAGGTTGTCCAGGGCGCGGTTGGGGGTGCGTTTCCGTGCCATGTCCTCAACTCCCGACGGCCTGCATGGTGTTCAACGACGGCGTTCACGGTGTTCACGGTCCTACCGTCTTCCAACGGTACCTGCGGAGGGTGTCCGAGCGGTTACCTCTTGCACAGGCGCCGAGTGATCTCGGCCGAAGCAAGGACCCCCGCGACCGCTCGCGACGGCCCGGGGGCATGGCCCTCAACTGCAATGGAGTTGAAGACGTGTTGCACCATATCGCTCGCCTCATCGAGCCCCTGCTCTGGCTGCTCTGGCCCGCCTCCGGCCAGCACCGGCGTCGGGACCGTGTCGGGGCCCCCGTACCTGCTGCCCCCGCCGAACCTGCCAGCCACCGTCCCTCCCGCCACGAAATCCCCCTCCGCGGTGAGGACTCCCGACTCATCCGCCCCTACCTCCTCACCCACGAACAGCGCGAGCGGGCCAAGGAGCAACGAGCCCGTCGCCGGGCCCTCTGTCTCGCCGTGCACGGCGTCGACGTAGGGCCACGGCGTATCCACGGTGTCGATGTCGGCTCCCGGCGGAGTCACGCCGCCGAGGTGGCCGCCGCGTGATCTACGAGAGCCACGACATCGCTGCCACCACAGCCACCCGCCCCCGCCTCCTCCCCTGGACCAACCTCGACGGCAACCCCTGCTACCTCGTCGCTGACGGCACCGGCACCGGTCATCTCTCCCGCGTCGCCGACAACGTAGAGGCCATCCAACTCGGCATGGCCGGCGACCTCCTCGACCACGCCGTCGATCTCCTCGCAGACCGCAAGGCCACCGCGCCCCAACTCCGTTTCCTCGCCGCCCGATTGACCGAATCACTGCACGACGTGCACCGCATCGCCCGTAGCCGAGGTGCCCGCCTGCACGTCTCGGACGATGACGACGAGGTCCCTGAGGAGGACTCCGGCACCTGACCCTCCCGCCCCGCCGAGCGTGCGGACGTACCGCCACAAAGCCTCGTACGTCCGCGCGCTCAGCCATGTCCTCCGGCCGGATCTCTTCCCCTCACCTCGCCCCCAGGGCGCAGAATGGATCTCCGGGAACAGAGGGACGTACGGGGAGGCGCGGGGCCGTGGTGGTGCACGTCGAGCGGGACGAGGTGGAGCGGCCGTTCGTCGCGCAACTGGAAGCGATGGGGTGGACGCACGTCCCGGGCGTGGAGCTGGACACGCTTGACGCGGCCAAGCCATTACTCGTCGACCAGCTCGGGCCCGCGCTGAGGCGCATCAACCTCCGAGGCAGTGACGGTCAGCCCTGGATGGGCGACGACGACATCCAGCGGGCGGTCAACGAACTTGCTTCTGGCTCCCTCGGCAACGGCGTCGTGCACGCAAACCTCGCCGCCACCGACATGCTGCTCCACGGCTGGACACTTCCCTCGCCCTCCGCCGCGCACGGCGGGCCGTCCGCCACCGTCCAGTACATCGAGTGGCACCCGGACCTCGTCACGCGCAACACCTTCACCGTCGTCGACCAGCTCCGCGTGCGCAGCCGTTCCGGTGAGCTGTCCATACTCGACCTCGTCCTCTTCGTGAACGGCATCCCGCTCGTCGCCGTCGAGTGCAAGAGCGCCGATCTCGCCGAGCCCGTCCGTAGTGCCGTACTCGATCTTCGGCACTACGCGGGGAATCCCGTCCTGGACCTCGACGCCGCCGGTGCCCCACTCCCCGCCGGTGTGCCGGAACTGTTCCGGACCGTGCAGCTCCTCGTCGCCGCGACCGGCGAGACCGCCCACCTGGGTACCGTCACCTCCGAGCCCGAGCACTTCCACCCGTGGCGCAGTGTCGAACCGGAGGAAGAGAGCACGCTGCGGCGGGAGTTGCGTACCGCCGGGCTGCTCGCGGACGACACCGGAGCGTCCGCGCCCGCGCCGCTCAGCGAGCAGCAGAAGCTCGTCGGAGTCGTCCTGCGGCCGGCCGCCCTGCTCAACGTCGTACGGCACTACGTAATCCCGATGGCCGTCGAGTCGGGGGCGGACGGCGGGGCCGTACGCACGGTGAAGGCCGTCGCCCGGCATCAACAGTACCGGGCCGTCGAGAAGGCAGTACGCAGACTGCTGACCGGGCGGACCCGTGCCGGGCGGGACACGGAGGACGAGCGTGGTGGGGTCATCTGGCACACACAGGGTTCCGGCAAGTCGCTAACCATGACGTTCCTGGTGCGGCGGGTCCACCTGCACCATCGGCTCAGCGAGTTCATGGTGGTCGTGGTCACCGACCGCACGCAGTTGCAGACCCAGCTCTCGCGGACGTTGAAACTCAGCGAGTCCGATGTCGAGACGGCGAAGACACGGCCGCAGATGGAAGGGCTGTTGCGGGACGGCGGGCGGCGCGTCGTCTTCGGGATGATCCAGAAGTACGGGACCGGGTTCACCTTCGCCGGGGACGCGGAAGGCAGCGGAGACGACCGGGACCTGGTCGGGGAGGGCGAACAAGGAGAGCAGGCCGAAACCCCGGGCCCCGTCCCGAACTTCCCCGAGTGCAACACCTCGCCGGACATCCTCGTCCTCGTCGACGAGGCACACCGTTCGCACACCAGCGTCCTGCACGCCGCCCTGCGCAAGGCGATCCCGAACGCCGCCAAGATCGGGTTCACGGGTACGCCGATCATCACCGGACGTGAGGAGGACACGCGCCGGATCTTCGGGCGGGGTGAGTCGCCGCGCGGCTTTCTCGACGAGTACCGGATGGAGGACGCCGAGCACGACGGCGTAGTCGTCCGTATCCGCTACGAGGGGCGGACCGGGGAAGGCGAGGTCCGTGACGGGGAGGTCCTCGACGAGGGATTCGACGACCTCGTCCGGGACCGCACCCCCGAGGAGAAGGCCGCACTGCTCAGGCGGTGGCCCACCGAGCGGGACGTCGCCGAGTCGGTTCCGATGATCGAGGCGAAGGCCGAGGACATGCTGGAGCACTGGGTGACCACCGTGCTGCCCGGCGGTTTCAAGGCCCAGGTCGCGGCCGTCAGCCGGAAGGCTGCCGTCCAGTACCACCACGCTCTGCGTAGGGCCCGGGATGAACTGCTCGCCGAACTCGCCGAGTTCGATCCGGAGTCAGTGGCCGGAACTCCGCTGGAAAGGCTTTCCCGCAAGCTGCGCTATCTCTACCAGGCCCACCACTTCCGGGCGTTGCTGCGTCGGGTCGACTTCGTGCCGGTCATCTCGCCGGGATCGGGGCACAAGCGGGGGGAGTGGCGGGAGTGGACCGATGCCGGTCGTCAGGAGGCGTACATCGAGCGTTTCCAGAAGTCGTTTCCCGAGCTGGCGCCCGATTCGGAATGGGTCGCCTTGACGCCCTTCAATGCGCCTCAAGGCCAGGCTCCGCCGACCGACCTTCAAGGCGGTATGAACGCCCCTTGGTCCGATACCGCGAGCAGTGAGATGCCGCCGCCCCCCACCTCGGTGCCCGACCCCGTGCACCCCGACAGTCCCATCGCCTTCCTGATCGTGAAGTCCATGCTGCTCACGGGGTTCGACGCTCCGCGCGAGCAGGTGCTCTACCTCGACCGGCCGATCCGTGACGCCGAGCTCCTGCAAGCGGTCGCGCGTGTCAACCGCACCTCGCCCGGCAAGGAAGTCGGCTACGTCGTCGACTACTACGGCGTCTTCGAACACCTCTCCAGCGCACTCGCCGGGTACCGCGACGCCGATGTCACCGACACCATGCGGAACTTGTCCGACGAGGTGGGCAATCTCGGTCTCGCCGCCGAAAAGGTCCGTGACTTCCTGCGGCGCAACGGCATCGACGACGCGGGACTCGACCAGCTCGCCAAGCTGGGGCCTGCGGCGCTCGCACTGCAGCCCGAGGCTTTGCGCTTCGACTTCGACGAGGTGCTTCACGCCTTCCTCGCCACCCTTGAGCGGGTCCTTCCGCACGAGGATGCCCTTGACTATGTTGCGGATGCCCGGCGTTGGGCCCTGCTCCAGAAGCGGGTGCGGCGGCTGTGCCGGGACGACGAGGGCGGTACGTTCACGCTGCGGCGGTACGGCCGCAAGGTCCGGGCAATGATCGCCGACCACCTTGAGGGTCCGGAGATCGATCAGGTCATCCCGCCTGTCTCACTCACCGCACTCAGCTTCGACGACGCCGTGCGGCGGTTGCCTCCGGAGGAGGCCGCGGCGGAGATGGGGCACGCGCTCCGATTCCATCTTGAGGAGCGGACGAAGCGGGAGGACCCCGCGAAGT
The DNA here is from genome assembly GCF_053597275.1 of Streptomyces sp. NPDC001492. Classification (NCBI taxonomy): domain Bacteria; kingdom Bacillati; phylum Actinomycetota; class Actinomycetes; order Kitasatosporales; family Streptomycetaceae; genus Streptomyces; species Streptomyces sp. NPDC001492. The sequence goes on from NZ_JBSFHW010000010.1 coordinate 69,159, forward strand.
ACGCGCGGCTTTCCGAGCGCCTGGAAGAGATCCTGCGCACGATGCCGGGCCGCTTCGAGGAACAGGTCGAGGAGTTCGGGCCGCTGATCGCGGAGGTTAGGCAGGAGCAGGAGGAGGCACCAGAACTCGCCGGTCTCACGCCATTGGAACAGAAGGTGTACCGGCTGGTGGAGCAGATCCTGGAGGACACCCCTGGGATAAGGCTTACAGGTCAGGGCGACATCAGGCAGCTCACGGGCAAGGTGTGCGACGCGGCGACCCGGGCCATGGCGAGAGCGTCATACCAGGGGCAGCACCAGGACATCAGCATGTTGGCCGGCGACCTCCACGAAGTCCTGCTCAGCGGCGGTGTCCGGCCCGTGGGCGGGGAGTGGGGGCTGTTGGACAATGCGGCCGAGCGCCTGGCGTCCTTCGCGCAGAACAACCTTCGCCAGTTTCGGAGCAGGGCGAGGGGAGAATAGGCGGGTGACCGCACCGGCCGATCCTTCGACGTCTGCTGCTCCAGAAGCCCTGCTCACTGTGGACGGGCTGGCTCTGCGCGTGCGCGTCAGTGCCCGCAGGAAGCGGTTCGCCCTGACGGTCGAGGCCGACGCGACCCTCACTCTGCACACCCCTGTCGGACGTCCGACGGCCGAGGCGGAGCAGTTCGTACGAGCTCACTGGGACTGGTTGCTGACCAAGCGGCGGCAGCGCGAGTGCACTCGCCCGCTCAGCCCTGCCAAACAGCTCGCCGACGGAGAGGTCTTCCGCTATCTGGGGCGGACGTACCGGCTGGCTGTGTCCCGCGAGGAAGAGGCGACAGGAAGCGTCCGGTTGGTTGCAGGTCGCCTTGTCATGAGCCCGGATCTGGCGGCCGAACCGCAGGCGGGGCGGGCCGCGCTCGTCGACTGGTACTGCCGGGCCGGCCGGAACTGGACGGGACAACGGCTACAGCCCTGGGCAGCCCGCATGGGTGTGACCGAGCCGGAACTCGAGGTGCGGGACCTGGGGGACCGATGGGGTTCTTACCGGCCGCCGCAGGACGGAGCGGTCGCCAAGGGACTGATGAGTCTCGGGTGGCCGCTCTTCCAGTTGCCCATGCATCTGATCGACTACGTCATCGCGCATGAACTGGCCCACGTGAAGGTGTCCGGCCACCGGGAAGACTTCTGGCGGCTGCTGCGGACTGCGCTGCCCGAGTACGAAGAGCGGCGGGCGGACCTCGACGAGCTGGGGCGGCGACTCTGGATGGGTGATATTGGGTAAGTTTGGCTGAACTCCCCGTGTTAGTAGGGGAGTTCAGCCACTGCGATGGCTACCAGATCGCGTCCACCCACTCCGGGTGGTCGATGAACGGGTTCCGGTTGTGCTGGTAGGTGTCGTAGATGACCTGGTTGCGCTTCTCCTCGAAGGCGCTCGGCGGGTCCTCGTCGTTCCACTGCTTGAGGACCGAGAGCTTGCCGATGTACGGGTTGCTGCCGTTGTTGACCTTCTCGTCGGGCTCCAGGTCGGGGAAGCCGTCGCCGCCGTCGTAGCGGACCGCCATGTAGAGGATCATGCGCGCGACGTCGCCCTTGTCCGCGTCGCGCGGCTCGAAGGAGTCGGAGTCGACCTTGCTGCCGCCGCCGCCCGTGACCGCGCTGCCGCCGTTGTCGAAGTCCAGGTTGCCGCGGATGGCGTTGACCTGGACGTCGGCGGGGCGCAGGTGGTGCAGGTCGGTGCCGGGGCCGGTCGAGGTGCCGAAGTCGCCGTGGGACTTGGCCCATACGTGCTCGCGGTTCCAGTCGCCCGTGTCGCCGCCGTTGAGGGACTTGGCGCGGGAGACACCGCTGTAGAGCAGGATGACGTTGTTGCTGTTGTTCGGGTCCTGGTCGGTGACCTTGAGCGCGTTCCAGACCGCGTCGTACGAGATCTTCGTCTGGCTGCTGATGATCGTGTGCAGGGAGGACTTGAGGCTCGCGCCCGTCTTGCCGATCGCGTTCTTGTAGTACGTCGAGTCGTAGTCGGTCGTCGTGGCGCCGGCCGGAGTCGCCGTCAGGGCCGGGGTGGTGAGGCCGACGAGGAGGGCCGCGGTGGCCCAGGCCACCGACTTCCAGCGGCGGGTGCGTGTCGCCGTCATGTGGGGGTTCCCATCTACGCGGGTTGAATGGAGGCGGCAAGAAGGAGAGTGGCATGGACATGATGTCGGGCAGGTAAACGGAACGTAAAAAAGGGGCCCCGGCCATGTGGTCGGGGCCCCTCGGTGTCGGAGTCCGTCAGCTGACGTCCGACGGGTCGAGGCGGTAGAGCGACGACGAGCTCGAACGGGACGAGGACGACGAGGACGACGAGGGCGACGATGAGGACGAGGAGTTCATGTTCGGGGTCGCGTTCGACGTCGAACTCTTGCTGTATGCGCTCTCCTTGACCGCCGTGCCGTGCCGCTGCACCCAGTTCGACACCTCGGTGCTGAGATTGTTGCCGCCGCCGGGGCCCCCGCCCATGCCGCCGCCCATGCCTCCGCCGCCGATCTGGATGTAGTGCAGCTCGCCCTTCTTCACCAGCGCCTTGAGCCTGGCGACCGTCATCGCGTTGTCGGAGCCGGTGAAGCCCCACATGGAGATGACCGGTTCCCTGGCGCTGAGCTCGATCTGGGCGGCGCTCTGCGAGTTGGAGACCGCGAGCAGCCACTTGGCGCCGTCCTGGTGCTCCTTCAGGTACGAGATGAGTTCGCTGTCCGCGCCGCCCATACCGCCGGGGCCGCCGCCCATGCCGCCGCGGGCGAAGCCGCGCTGTCCGAAAGCACCGCTCAACTCGCCGCTGGTGCCGGGGGTTTGACGGCCGCCCTGCTGGGGCCCGCCCGGCATTGTCCGACCGCCGCCCGGCGGTTCACCGTTCTGGCCTTGCTGTCCGCCGCCGGGGAAACCGCCTGCCCGGGTGCCGCCCGGCAGCTCGCCACTGCCCGGGAAGCCGCCTCGGCTGCCGCCGGGTCCGCCGCCGAAGCCACCTCCCGTCGACGGGCCGGCCGTCGGGTTGGTGCCGCCCATCATGCCGCCGGAGGAGCCGAAGGCCGGCGAGGCCGCGTACGCCGTCGGGCCCGCGAGGGCCGCGATGACCGCCGCCGCCAGAGACGTCGTCAGCAGCCGGGCGCGGGAGCGGGACACCAGCATGCCGACGACGGCCACCACGGTCAGGACGCCGATCGTGGGCCACAGCCAGGTGTTCCAGCCCGAGGCGCGCCGGAGCAGCACGATCGCCCAGATGCCGGTGACGCCGAAGGCGGCCGGAAGCACCCACGCCCAGAGCCTGTCGCGGCGGAAGGCGTCCAGCAGCATGGCGCCCCCGCCGCCGCACAGCGCCGCGATGCCCGGGGCGAGCGCGGTCGTGTAGTACGGGTGCATGGTGCCCTGGGCGGTCGCGAAGATCACGTAGTGCAGCAGGGTCCAGCCGCCCCACAGGACCAGTGCCATCCGGCGCAGGTCGGTGCGCGGGGCGCGCCCGCACAGGACCAGTCCCCCGATCAGGGCGATCGCGGAGAAGGGCAGCAGCCAGGAGATCTGGCCGCCGAGGATGTCGTTGAACATCCGGCCCAGGCCCGCGGAACCGGAGAAGCCGCCGCCACCGCCACCGCGGCCTCCGCCGTTGCCCTCACCGCCGAAGACACGGCCGAGGCCGTCGTAGCCCATGATCAGGTCCCAGGCGGAGCCGTCCGTGGAGCCGCCGATGTAGGGCCGGTCGGAGGCCGGGACCAGGGAGACGGCGACCGCCCACCAGAAGCTGGAGACGGCCAGCACCACCGCGGCGAGAAGCAGGTTGACGACGCGCTTCACCCAGGGGGCCCTCGACGCGTGGAGGTAGAGCGCGAAGACGGCCGGGAGGGCGATCCAGCCCGCGAGCAGCTTGGTGTTGAAGGCGAGGCCGAAGCAGGCGGCCGAGCCGAGCAGCGGCAGCAGCTTCTCGTCACGGGTGGCGCGGAACGCCAGCGCCGCGCCCGCCACCATGAGGAAGACGAGCAGGGTGTCCGGGTTGTTGTCGCGGTTGATGGCGACGGTGATCGGGGTGAGCGCCAGCACCAGCGCGGCCACGGCTGCCGCGCCGTGCCCCCACACCCGCTTCACATGGGCGTGCAGGATCCAGATGGTGGCGAGGGCGACCGCGATCATCGGCGCCATCATCTGCCAGGTGCCGAAGCCGAGGACACGGCAGGACAGACCCATGACCATGAGCGCGAACGGCGGTTTGTCGACGGTCAGGAAGTTGCCCGGGTCCAGCGACCCGAAGAACCACGCCTTCCAGCTCTGCGTGCCCGCCCAGACGGCACCGCTGTAGAAGGTGTTCATGCTGGAGCCGGAGAGGTTCCAGGCATACAGGGCCGCCGCGAGGAGCAGGATCGCGACGAGCGCCGGCAGCGACCAGCGGGGCGCCTGGTCCGGGGGCACCGCGGGTGGGGCCTGCGGCGGCCGGTCGGCGGACACGGTCTCGGTGGTGTGGGGGAGTGGATCGGTGGCAGATGTCACGAGCGCATCGTGCAAAGGCGGAGTGAGTGCGCGCTGTGGCGAACCTGGCTCCCGCCTGTGAATTGGCCCAGGCCGCGGTAACGCCTTGCGCTTCCTTTGCCCAACGGGCCCGCTGATGCGTACAACCATTCAGTCGAACTCGTGCGTCAACAGAGGCATGACTCACCGGACTTCCACCAGACGTGCGAGAGCGCTCGCCACCGGAGCCCTCGGGCTCGGTGTACTCATACCCGCGGTGGCCGCCGCCTCGCCCGCCGCGGCCGCCACGACACCGACCGTCAGCTGCACGTCCTCCAAGGCCGCCCTGGCCACCAAGCTCCAGAAGGACATCACCGCCGCCCTCGCGAACCGCACGGGCACCGTCGCGGTCGGCCTCTACGACCGCTCCACCAACACGACTTGCTCCTTGCGGGCCACCTCTTCCTACGACTCCGCGAGCGTCGTGAAGGTCACCGTCCTCGCCACGCTGCTGTGGGACGCGAAGAAGCACAACCGCTATCTGACCGACACCGAGGCCTCGCTGGCCAAGGCCATGATCACCAAGTCGGACAACACCGCGACCAGCAAGCTCTGGAAGCAGCTGGGCCTGACGAAGATCAAGGGCTTCCTGAGCGCCGCCGGCATGACGAAGACCGTCCCCGGTGCGAACGGCTACTGGGGCCTGACCCAGATCAACGTCACCGACGAGCAGAAGCTGCTCAAGCTGATCACCGCGCAGAACACGGTCCTGAGCGACAACGCCCGTGCGTACATCCTCAAGTTGATGAGCCAGGTCATCTCCTCGCAGCGCTGGGGCACACCGTACGGAGCTCCCTCCGGCGTCTCGGTCCACGTCAAGAACGGCTGGCTGCAGCGCTCCACGCACGGCTGGCGCGTACACAGCGTGGGCACCTTCGACGGTGGCGGCCACGACTACATGATCACGGTGCTGACGTGGGGCAACAGCACCATGAACTACGGCGTCAACACCATCCAGGGCGTCGCCAAGGTCATTCACCGGGACCTCGCCGCGAGTTGACCCCTCCCGGTCTCCCGCCCGTCACCCACCAGCCGTACGGTGACGCCCATGCGCCTGAGAACCGTACTCGCGACCGCCACCGCGGCCCTGGCGGCGGCCACCAGCCTGACCGCCGCCGGGCCCGCCACTGCCGACACACGGCAGAGCCACGCCTGTTCGCCCTCCGTCTCCATCGACCGCTTCTCCGACGCGCTCGACAAGACGACGTACCAGGGCACCTTCGTCGGCAACTTCTCCGCGCTCGCCGTGGACCGCGACGGATCGCTGGCCGCGCTGGAGGACCGCTCCTCGCTGTTCAGCCTGGACCGGAAGACCCTCGCGCCGCGGTCCGTCGTCCCGCTCGCCGACGAGAAGGGCGCCGCGCTCGACAGCGAGGGCCTGGTCATCGACGGTGACGGCACCCGCCTGATCACCTCGGAGACCGAGCCGTCCATCCGCCGCTACAGCACGGACGGCAGGATCCTCGACCGCCTCCCGGTCCCGTCCCCGCTCCTCGTCACCCCCGCCGGACGCGCCACGGCCAACCAGACCTTCGAGGGCCTGACCCTCCTCCCCGGCGGCCACACCCTGCTGGCGTCGATGGAGAACGCCATATCCGGCGACGCCACGAACATCGTCCGCTTCCAGACCTGGGAGCGGACGAAGGGCGGGCACTTCCGGCTCGGCGCCCAGTACGCGTACCCGATCGACTCCGGTCTCGGTGTCCCGGAGGTCCAGGCCACCCCGGACGGCCGTCTGCTCGTCCTGGAGCGCGGCTTCACCCCGGGCGTCGGCAACACCGTCCGCCTCTACCTGGCCGACCCGCGCCACGCGACGGACACCAGTGGCATCGAGAACCTGACGGGGCAGTCCGGCGTACGCCTGATCAAGAAGACCCTGCTCACGGACATGGTGACCTGCCCGTCACTGGGAGCGACGGCCAGGCAGCCCCAGCCCAACCCGCTCCTCGACAACATCGAGGGAATGGCGGTCACCGGGTACTCGAAGGGCCGCCTGAAGGTGCTGCTGGTCAGCGACGACAACCAGAACGCGGCACAGACGACCCGCTTCTACCACCTGCGGGTACGTGTCTGAGCCCCGCCCCTGTTTTGTTGCGGCGGGATGAAATCCGCCCCGGTGCGTGTTGGTGCCTTCCGGTAGATCAGGACTTCTGAGCGACGGAGGGCACCCGCGTGGAACCGCAACGGGGATGGGCACGACGGCTGGCGGGATACGCCTGGCGCTACCCGAAGGACGTCCTCCTCGCCCTCGGCTCCTCCCTCGGCGGCATGGCCGTCATGGCGCTGGTCCCGCTGGTCACCAAGGTGATCATCGACGATGTCATCGGTGACCACAGCCGCCGTATGGCCCCCTGGGCGGGTGCCCTGCTCGGCGCCGCGGTCCTCGTCTACGTCCTCACCTATATACGCCGCTACTACGGCGGACGCCTCGCCCTCGACGTCCAGCACGACCTGCGGACCGAGATGTTCGAGACGATCACCCGGCTCGACGGGCGCCGCCAGGACGAGCTGTCCACCGGGCAGGTCGTCGGCCGCGCCACCAGCGACCTCCAGCTGATCCAGGGCCTGCTGTTCATGCTCCCGATGACCATCGGGAACCTCCTGCTCTTCCTGATCTCCCTCGTGATCATGGCCTGGCTGTCACTGCCGCTGACCCTGGTCGCCCTCGCCGTGGCCCCCGCCCTGTGGTGGATCGCCAAGCGCAGCCGCTCCAAGCTGCACCCCGCCACCTGGTACGCGCAGGCCCAGGCCGCCGCCGTCGCCGGTGTGGTCGACGGCGCCGTCAGCGGCGTACGCGTGGTGAAGGGCTTCGGGCAGGAGGACCAGGAGACCGGGAAGCTCAGGGAGGTCGGGCGGCGGCTGTTCGCCGGGCGGCTGCGCACCATCCGGCTGAACAGCACGTACACCCCGGCGCTCCAGGCCGTTCCCGCCCTCGGCCAGGTCGCCATGCTGGCGCTCGGCGGCTGGCTGGCCGTCCGTGGGCACATCACTCTCGGCACCTTCGTCGCCTTCTCCACCTACCTCGCCCAGCTGGTCGGGCCGGTCCGCATGCTCGCCATGGTGCTCACGGTCGGGCAGCAGGCGCGGGCGGGCACCGAGCGCGTCCTGGAGCTGATCGACACCGAGCCGTCCCTGACGGACGGGACGAAGGAACTTCCCGCCGACGCGCCCGCGACGGTCGAGTTCGACGACGTCTCCTTCGGCTACGACCGCGCCCCCGGCAAAACCAGCCCGGTCCTCGACGGGCTGAGCTTCGAGATCCGCCCCGGCGAGACCCTCGCCGTCGTCGGTTCCTCCGGCTCCGGCAAGTCCACGGTCTCCCTCCTCCTGCCGCGCTTCTACGACGTCACCCACGGCGCCGTCCTCATCGGCGGCCACGACGTCCGCGAGCTCACCCTCGACTCGCTGCGGGCCGCGATCGGACTGGTCCCCGAGGACTCCTTCCTCTTCTCGGACACCGTGCGCAACAACATCGCCTACGGCCGCCCCGACGCCACCGACGAGCAGATCGAGGCCGCCGCGCGCGCCGCCCAGGCGGACCGTTTCATCCGCGAGCTCCCGGACGGCTACGACACCAAGGTCGGCGAGCACGGGCTGACCCTCTCCGGCGGGCAGCGCCAGCGTGTCGCCCTCGCCCGCGCGATCCTCACCGACCCGCGCCTGCTCGTCCTCGACGACGCCACCTCCGCCGTGGACGCCCAGGTGGAGCACGAGATCCACGAGGCCCTGAAGCAGGTCATGCAGGGCCGCACCACCCTGCTCATCGCGCACCGCCGCTCCACCCTCAACCTCGCCGACCGCATCGCCGTCCTCGACGCCGGCCGCCTCGCCGACATCGGCACCCACGAGGAGCTGCAGGAACGGTCCGCCCTCTACCGGCGTCTGCTCACCGACCCCGACGAGCTCGGCGGCGTATCGCCCGGCCACACCCGGCCCTCCGCGCCGGCCGAGGACACCTCGGTACGGGACGAGCTGGACGCCGAGTTCGACGCCGAGCGCGGGCTGACGCCCCGCCTGTGGACCGGCGACCGCGAGCGCAAGGACACCGCGCTGACCGGGATGCCCGCCACCCCCGAACTCCTCGCCGAGGTCGACGCGCTGCCCCCGGCGGACGACACCCCGGACATCGACGAGGCACGGGCGGTGCGGCCGGAGGAGTCCTACGGCCTGAAGCGGCTGCTGCGCGGCTTCGGGCTGCCGCTGCTGGTGAGCCTGGGGCTCGTCGCCGTGGACGCGGGCATGAGCCTGCTGCTGCCGATCATGATCCGGCACGGCATCGACCAGGGCGTCTCCCAGCTGGCCCTCGGCGCGGTCTGGTCGGCCTCGCTGCTGGCCCTGCTCGCCGTGGTGGTGCAGTGGGCCGCGCAGCGCGGTGAGACCCGGATGACCGGGCGCACCGGGGAGCGGGTCCTGTACTCGCTCCGGCTGAAGATCTTCGCCCAGCTCCAGCGGCTCGGGCTCGACTACTACGAGCGGGAGCTGACCGGCCGGATCATGACGCGGATGACGACCGACGTCGACGCGCTCTCGACCTTCCTGCAGACCGGTCTGGTCACCGCGTTCGTCTCCGTCGTCACCTTCTTCGGGATCATGGTCGCCCTGCTGGTGATCGATGTGCAGCTGGCGCTCGTGGTCTTCGCCACGCTGCCGCCGCTGATCGTCGCCACGTTCTTCTTCCGCCGGGCGAGCGTGAAGGCGTACGAGCTGGCCCGTGAGCGGGTGTCGGTGGTGAACGCCGATCTCCAGGAGTCCGTCTCCGGGCTGCGGATCGTGCAGGCCTTCCGGCGCGAGGGCGACGGCGGCCGGCGGTTCGCGGAGCGCAGCGACAGCTACCGCAGGGCGCGGATCCGGGGGCAGTGGCTGATCTCGATCTACTTCCCCTTCGTGCAGCTGCTGTCGTCCGTGGCGGCCGCCGCGGTGCTGGTCGCGGGCGCGGGACGGGTCGACGACGCCACGCTCACGACCGGAGCCCTGGTCGCGTACCTGCTGTACATCGACCTGTTCTTCGCGCCGGTCCAGCAGCTCTCCCAGGTCTTCGACGGCTACCAGCAGGCCACCGTCTCCCTCGGCCGCATCCAGGAACTGCTCCAGGAGCCGACCTCCACCAAGTCCGCCGACGAACCCCTCGAGGTGCTCTCCCTGCGCGGCGAGGTCGCCTTCGAGGACGTGCACTTCGCGTACGGCTCCGCCGATGAGGCAGAAGGGGAAGAGGCGCTCAGCGGCATCGAGTTGAGCATCCCCGCCGGGCAGACCGTCGCCTTCGTCGGCGAGACCGGCGCCGGCAAGTCGACCCTCGTCAAGCTGGTGGCGCGGTTCTACGACCCCACGGGCGGCCGGGTCACGGTCGACGGCCAGGACCTGCGCACCCTCGACCTCACCTCCTACCGGCACCGTCTCGGCGTCGTCCCGCAGGAGGCGTACCTCTTCCAGGGCACCGTCCGCGACGCCATCGCCTACGGTCGCCCGGACGCCACCGACGCCGAGGTCGAGGCGGCGGCCCGCGCGGTCGGCGCCCACGAGATGATCGCCACCCTCGACGGCGGCTACCTCCACGAGGTCGCCGAACGCGGCCGCAACCTCTCGGCCGGCCAGCGCCAGCTGATCGCCCTGGCCCGCGCGGAACTCGTCGACCCCGACATCCTCCTCCTCGACGAGGCCACGGCCGCCCTCGACCTGGCCACCGAGGCCCAGGTCAACCAGGCCACCGACCGCCTCGCAGGCCGCCGCACCACGCTCGTCGTGGCCCACCGCCTGACCACGGCCGCCCGCGCGGACCGCGTCGTGGTCATGGATCACGGCCGGGTCGTCGAGGACGGCACCCACGAGGAGCTGCTGGCGCTGGAGGGGCGGTATGCCGCGCTGTGGCGGACGTTCATCGGGGAGGCCGAGCCCGAGGAGCCGGTGGGGGCGTCCTACTGATGGTCGTGCAACCATCCGACATACGTCCTGCGTCCGTACACCCGTACGTATATCGCCGGGGTACGGGAGGGATCACAGTGGACAGTGGTGCGATACGGCGGCGGCTCGGGGCGTTCCTTGCCGTGCTGGCCGCTTCCGGGCTGCTCGCGCTTGCGGCGCCGGGGGCGGCCCAGGCCGCCGACTCCTCCTGTGCGGGCCGCAAGATCAGGACGTTCACCTTCTCCACCGGCGCCGTGAAGCTGTACAAGAGCGGCAACTACCTCTGCGCCATCACCGTCCCCAAGAGCCCCGGCGGCAAGCGCCCCATGATGGTCAGCCTGCAGGCCCGCGGCTTCGAGCCCGTCGTCGACAAGGGACTGTTCACTCAGCACGCCGGCCCGGTCCGCTCGTACGTCGGACACCGCAAGGTGTGGATCAAGGGCTCGGTCGGCAGCGGGTCGTACGACTCCGGTGGCTGGAAGCGCTACTAACCCGCCAATCACAGCAGTAATCCCTCATCTCCCCTGGTGCGCAACGGAGTTGCTCCGATAGCTTCCGCTCGCACATCTGATTCACAGGGGAGGGTGCATGGGCAAGGCGCTCAGATGGCTGCTCGCGCTCGCCGTGTTCATAGGCACGTTGAGCACGGCGGGGGCGGCCACCGCCGCACAGCCGGAGGCCACCGGAACGACCGACATCAAGGATCAGCTGCTCGCCATACCGGGGATGAGCCTGATCGAGGAGAAGCCCTACACCGGCTACCGCTTCTTCGTCCTCAACTACACCCAACCGGTCGACCACCGCGACCCGTCCAAGGGCACGTTCCAGCAGCGGATCACCGTGCTGCACAAGGACGTCAGCCGCCCGACGGTCTTCTACACCGGCGGCTACAACGTCTCCACCACCCCCAGCCGCCGCGAGCCGACCCAGATCGTGGACGGCAACCAGGTCTCCATGGAGTACCGCTTCTTCACGCCCTCCCGGCCCGCCCCGGCCGACTGGAGCAAGCTGGACATCTGGCAGGCGGCCGCCGACCAGCACCGCATCTTCAAGGCGCTGAAGTCCATCTACACCAAGAAGTGGATTTCCACGGGCGGTTCGAAGGGCGGCATGACCGCCACGTACTACGAGCGCTTCTACCCGCGCGACATGGACGGAGTCGTCGCGTACGTCGCCCCGAACGACGTCGTCAACGACGAGGACTCCGCCTACGACCGCTTCTTCACCCAGGTCGGCACCAAGGAGTGCCGCGACCGGCTGAACGCCGTGCAGCGCGAGGCGCTGGTGCGCCGGGAACCGCTGGAGAAGAAGTACGCGGCCTACGCGGCGGACAACGGCTACACCTTCCACACCATCGGCAGCCTCGACCGGGCGTACGAGGCCGTCGTGCTCGACTACGTCTGGGGCTTTTGGCAGTACAGCCTGCTGAGCGACTGCGCCACGATCCCGGCGGACGCGAAGACCGCGACCGACCAGGCGATCTGGGACTCCGTGGACAACATCTCCGGCTTCTCCTTCTACACGGACCAGGGCCTGGAGCCGTACACGCCGTACTACTACCAGGCGGGCACGCAGCTGGGCGCGCCGGACATCCACTTCCCGTACATCGAGAAGCAGTACATCCGCTACGGCTACGAGTCGCCGCGCAGCCTGGTCCCGCGCGACATCCCGATGAAGTTCCAGCCGTACGCGATGCGCGACGTCGACTCCTGGGTGCGGCACCACGCGCACCACATGCTCTTCGTCTACGGCCAGAACGACCCGTGGGGCGCGGAGCGCTTCCGCGTCGACAAGGGCGCGAAGGACGCGTACGTCTTCACGGCACCGGGGCTGAACCACGGCGCCAACGTCGCCGGCCTGGTCGCCGACCAGAAGGCGCTGGCCACCGCCCGCATCCTGCAGTGGGCCGGTGTCCCCGCCGCCTCCACGGCCGCGGCGAAGCCGCTGGCCAGGTTCGACAGCAGGCTGGACGTGCGGGACGTGGAGCGCGAGCCGGCTCTGCGGCCGTAACTCCGCCAACTCCTGTGCTGCGCCCGGCGGTTGTTCACACCCGCCGGGCGCAGCCCACCGGCTGTGCGCCGTCCAGCTGGACGTACAGCGCCGTCCCCGCGGGGCACTGGGGGCGCCTGGCGACCGCCTGCACCACCTTGTACTGCGGTTTCTTCGTGCCGCTGCCGTCGCACGCCGTCTCGCGGACCTGCCCGCTCCCGGAGCCGTAGACGCAGTCGCCGACGATGGTGCGGGGGCCGCCCCCGCCGCCCGGGTCGCCGGGGTGCGGGGGCTCCAGGTTGCGCATACAGGCGTAGCCCTGCGGAATCGATCCGTCGCCGTCCTCGTCGGAGGACGGGCTCTGCCGGCTGATGTGCAGGACGAAGTCCGTGGTCGCCGGGCACAGCGGACCGTTGCCCGCCCTGCCGTCGTAGCGTGCCACGACCCGGGCCGCCGCCCGCTCGCTGGTGCACGGCACCTCGGTGAAGCTGGTCGAGCCGAACGAACTGCACTCGTCGACGGCGAGGAACACCTCCCCGTAGCCGGAGGGCTGGGTCGTGGTCGTCTTCGGTGCCGCGCCGGCCCGGCCGTCCTTGTCCGTCCCGGACTTCAGGACCTGGCAGCCGCTCAGCAGGGCGGCGACCAGTACCAGCAGTGCGCAGACCGCCCCCGCGGAACTTCTCTCACGCATCGCGAACCCCCCGGGCACCTCCCCAGATGACCCGCATCCAGCGTGACCCGCCGCAGCGGGCGCACGCCAGACGCGCGGGAGGCTTTGGGTCAGTTTGGGGTTGCGCGCCGGGTGCGTTACGTATGCGCCCTACGCCCCCTGTACCGGGCGCGGGGTGCAGGGGTTCTAGTACGTCAGTCCGTATCCGATGGGATACAGCACCTTCGCCGGATCGTCCGCCCGCTGCACCGGCACCGGCAGCCTCCCGCGTGGCACCGCCCTGCCCGCGATGACCCGAGCGGCCGCCCGCAGCTCCACGTCGGTCCATGAGTACGACGCCAAGTGGGCGGAGGCGGAGGGGAGTTGGGCCACGTCGTACGGATTGCGGATCGCGACGGCCACCACCGGTCTTCCGGTCGCCGCCAGCTGTTCGACCAGCGTGCGCTGCGAGCTGCCCGCGGTGACGTTGTAGGTGCCCACGACCACTGCGTCCGCGTCCTGCGCCGCCGCGACCGCCGCGGCGATGGCGGCCGCGGAGGGGGCCGTGCCCGTGGGCAGGGCGGTGGCCGTGAAGCCCAGTTCGGTGAGGGCGCTCGCGAGCACGCCGGTGGGCGGTCCCGTCGTACCGGACGGGGAGGCCGGGTCGGCGCCGACGACCAGGACCTTCCGGTGCGTGCGCCGGGACATCGGCAGCAGGCCACCCTTGTTGACCAGCAGGGTCGTCGTGCGCTCGGCGATACGGTCGGCGGCGGCCAGGTGTGCGGCCGTGCCCACGGTCCGGTCGACGCCCTTCTGGCTGACGTAGGGCTCGTCGAAGAGCCGCAGCCTTGCCTTGAGCTTCAGGATGCGCAGGATCGACTCGTCCAGCCGGGATTCGGTGAGTTCCCCGTCCTGTACGGCCTTCAGGACGGCGTTCCAGGCGGTCGCGAGGTCGGGCGGGTTGAGGAGCTGGTCGACGCCGGCCTTGAGCGCGAGCACGGGGACGCGGTCGTCGCCGTACTTCGTCCGTACGCCCTGCATGCCCAGGGAGTCCGTCACCACCACCCCGTCGTAACCGAGCTCCTCGCGCAGGATGCCGGTGAGGATCGGGTGGGAGAGGGTCGCCGGATCGCCGGAGTCGTCGAGGGCCGGGAACTGGATGTGCGCGGTCATGATCGAGTCGATGCCCGCCTCGACGGCCGCCCGGAACGGCACGGCGTCCAGCTTCTCCCACAGCTCCCGGCTGTGGGTGATCACCGGGAAGCCGTAGTGACTGTCGACGGCCGTGTCCCCGTGCCCGGGGAAGTGCTTGGCGGTCGCGGCGACCGACGACCTCTGGTATCCGGCGACCTCGGCGGCGACCAGTGCGGCCACCGCGTCCGGGTCGGCACCGAGGGACCGGACGCCGATGACGGGGTTGGCCGGGTTGATGTTCACATCGGCGTCGGGGGAGTAGTCCTGGTTGATGCCCATCGCGCGCAGTTCGGCGCCGGAGATGCGGCCGAGGGCGCGGGCGTCCTCGCGGGAGCCGCCGGCGCCCATGGCCATGGCGCCCGGGAAGAGGGTGGCGGGCTTGCCGACGCGGCAGACGATGCCGTGTTCCTGGTCGGTGGTGATGAGGACGGGCAGCCCGCGGGGCCGGCTGAGGGAGGCGCGCTGGATGCCGTTCGACAGCTCCGCGATCTGGTGCGGGTCCTTGGTGTTGTGCGCCCAGGTGAAGTAGATGATGCCGCCGACGCGGTATGCGGCGATCAGCTCGGCGGCCGTGCGGACGCCGATCTCCTTGAGGTTGGCGTCGATGTCGGCCTGGTCCGGGTCGGTGGCCGAGTGGCCGTAGACCCGCATGACGAAGAGCTGGCCAACCTTCTCCTCCAGGGTCATACGGGAGATGAGGGAGCGGAGTTTCTTGTCGCCGGGGGTGCCGGCGCTTGCCGTGGTGCCGACGGCCAGAGCCGCGGTGACGCCTGCGGTGGCGGCGAGAACGGTACGTCTGGAGGGCACGTGCGCTCCTTCCGGAGTGATCCGCTGGAGATCGACTGAAGGAAACTTCCGTGAGGGACTCAATATCCGGGAAGTTTCTGCCAGTCAAGGGAGCGCGCACGGCGGGGCTTTGGCGGAGGGGCCGCCATCGGCGCTGTTGGAGGGGGGCGCGCCGATGGCGGCGTGCTGCCGGCCGCTGTACGGCGGAGAGGGTGGAGTCAGCGATCGCAGCCAGCAGCGAGGGCCGACACCGCACGGCGGAGACTCATCCGGCAGCTTGCGGGTTGGACGAACCGTATGCGGGGCGGGTTCCCGCCTTCCGCGCGATTCCCGGAAGTTGATGCCCGAGGGTTCAACGGGACGGGTGGGACATGATGCCCGGCCACTGCTCCTGCAGAGTGCGTACCGTCTCTGCGATCGCCGGACGACGTGCGGCTCCTTTGCGCCACAGGGCGTACAGGCGTCGTACGGGGGTGGGTTCGAGGCGCACCTCGACGACCCCGGCGGGCAGCGGGCCGCGGCCCAGGCGCGGGACGAGACAGATGCCCAGGCCGCCGGCGACCAGCGCGACCAGGGTCGGGTTCTCGTCGGCCTGGTGCACGATCTCCGGCTCGTGCCCGGCGGCCCGCATGGTCCGCACCAGCCAGTCGTGACAGACCCGCCCCGGCGGCTGGCACACCCACCGCTCCCCGCCCAGCTCCTCGCGCCGCACGGACTCCCGCCCGGCGAAGGGGTGGCCGACGGGCACCAGCAGCGTGCTGCGGTCGTCACCGATCACCGCGTGCTCGACGCCCGGCGGCACGGGCAGCGGCGCGATGTCCCAGTCGTGCACGACGGCCAGGTCGACCGCGCCCTTGGCGACCAGGTCGACGGAGAGATGCGGGTCGATCTCGGTGAGCCGGGCGTCGAGCGCGGGGTGCCGGGCGGTCAGGTCGGCGAGCACGGCGGGCATCAGGCCGCGCGCCGCCGAGGCGAACGCGGCGATCGTCAGCCGCCCCGCAGGCACCCCGCGGCGCTCCTCCAGCGCGGTCTCGGCCCGCTCGACTATGGCGAGCAACTCCTGGGCCGTGTCGACGAGTTGATGGGCCTCGGGGGTCAGTCGCACCCCTCGTCCTTCTCTTTCGAGGAGTACGGTCCTGGTCTCCCGCTCCAGCTTGGCGATCTGCTGGGACACGGCGGAGGGCGTGTACCCGAGCGCGGCGGCCGCCGCTCCCACGGTCCCGTGGACGGAGACGGCGTGCAGGGCGCGCAGGCGTTGGAGATCGAGCACGGCAGCTCCCATTCATCAGCGTTGCTTCATCCGACCATGCAGTAATCATCGCTGGTGCTACACGGTCGTGGGGCGTGATGCTCGAACGCATGCGACCTGCACACCTCGCTCTCGCCGTGGTCGTCGCCGCCGTCTGGGGCGTGAACTTCACGGTCATCGAGATCGGCCTCGACCACTTCCCTCCGCTGCTGTTCTCGGCCCTGCGCTTCCTCGCGGCAGCGCTGCCGGCCGTCTTCTTCGTGGGCCGCCCGAAGGTGCCGTGGAGGTGGGTGCTGGCGGTGGGGCTGGTGCTCGGCGTGGCCAAGTTCGGCCTGCTGTTCATCGGCATGGACGCCGGGATGCCGGCCGGACTGTCGTCGCTGGTCGTGCAGATCCAGGCGGTGTTCACGGCCGGGGTGGCCTTCGTCGTCCTGGGCGAACGTCCCTCCGCGATACGGGTGTCGGGCATGGCGGTGGCGCTGGCGGGCATCGGTGTCGCGGCGGTGGACGAGGGCACCTCGGGCCCGCTCGGCGCCTTCGCCCTGGTGATCGGGGCTGCGGCCTGCTGGGGCGTCTCGAACGTCCTGACCCGCAAGGCCGCCCCGCCGGACGCCCTGAACTTCATGGTCTGGGTGAGCACGGTCCCGGTCCTGCCGCTGCTCTGTCTGTCCCTGCTGCTGGAGGGGCCCAGCAGGGACTACGACGCCCTGCGCGCCCTGGACTGGCAGGGCGCCGGCACGGTCGTCTACGTGGCCTGGGTGACGACGGTGTTCGGCTTCGGGGCGTGGGGGTGGCTGCTGCGCCGGTACCCGGCGTCGACGGTCGCGCCGTTCTCGCTCCTCGTCCCGGTCTTCGGGGTGTCGTCGGCGGCCGTCTTCCTGGGGGAGGGGGTGAGCCCGCTGCGGTGGTGCGCGGCGGCCCTGCTGGTGGGCGGGGTGGGCCTGGCGTCGGTGACGCGGGGGCGACGGGAAGTCGTCCATCCCGTGGACGAGGCGGCGACCGAGCCCGCACTCGGCCGATCATGAGGGCATGCCCGTAGTCACCATCCCCGGTTCCAAGTCCATCACCGCCCGTGCGCTCTTCCTGGCGGCGGCGGCCGACGGAGTCACCACCCTCGTACGACCCCTGCGCTCGGACGACACCGAGGGCTTCGCCGAGGGGCTGGTGCGGCTCGGGTATCGCGTCGGGCGGACCCGGGACGCCTGGCAGGTGGACGGCCGTCCGCAGGGCCCCGCGGTGAGCGAGGCGGACGTCTACTGCCGGGACGGCGCGACGACCGCCCGCTTCCTGCCGACCCTGGCGGCGGCGGGACACGGGACGTACCGCTTCGACGCGTCGGCCCAGATGCGGCGCCGGCCCCTGCTGCCCCTGACCCGCGCCCTGCGCGACCTCGGCGTCGACCTGCGGCACGAGGAGGCGGAGGGGCACCACCCGCTGACGGTACGGGCGGCCGGTGTCGAGGGCGGTGAGGTGGTCCTGGACGCGGGGCAGTCCTCGCAGTACCTGACGGCGTTGCTGCTGCTGGGCCCGCTGACGCGGAAGGGGTTGCGGATCCGGGTCACCGACCTGGTGTCCGTCCCCTACGTGGAGATCACGATCGCGATGATGCGGGCCTTCGGGGTGGAGGTGGAGCGGGAGGCCGATGTGTTCGTGGTCCCGCCGGGCGGCTACCGGGCGACCACGTACGCGATCGAGCCCGACGCCTCGACGGCGAGCTACTTCTTCGCGGCGGCCGCGCTGACACCGGGCGCCGAGGTGACGGTGCCGGGGCTGGGGGAGGGGGCGTTGCAGGGCGACCTGGGCTTCGTCGATGTGCTGCGGAGGATGGGTGCGGACGTGACGGTGGGCGCGGATGCGACGACGGTGCGGGGCACGGGTTCGCTACGCGGGCTGACCGTCAATATGCGGGACATCTCGGACACGATGCCGACACTGGCGGCGATCGCGCCGTTCGCTTCCGGCCCCGTCCGGATCGAGGACGTGGCGAACACGCGGGTCAAGGAGTGCGACCGGCTGGAGGCGTGCGCGGAGAACCTGCGGCGGCTGGGCGCCGAGGTCGCGACCGGCCCGGACTGGATCGAGATCCGGCCGGGGGTACGGGCGCCGGGCGGTACGGAGATCACCTCGTACGGCGACCACCGCATCGTGATGTCCTTCGCGGTCACCGGCCTGCGGGTGCCGGGTATCTCGTTCGACGACCCGGGGTGTGTCCGGAAGACGTTTCCGGGGTTTCACGAGGCGTTCGGGGAGTTGAGGGACCGGCTCCTCAGCCCTGGATGCTGAGGTGCAGCAGGAGGTCGCCTCGGCCACCCTGGTTCAGGTGGGTGGCACCGAGGTTGGCGAGCCGCAGGGACTGACCGTCGCGGATGCCCTTGGGGATACGGACCTGTTTGGGACCGTCCAGGGTGTCCACGGAGACGGTGCCGCCGTTCACCGCCGTGGAGCGCGGGATCTTCAAGGTGGTGTGCAGGTCGTCGCCGGTGCGGCGGAGGTTGGGGTGCGGAAGCTCGGCGACCTCCACGTACAGGTTGCCGGCCGGGCCGCCGCCGGGGCCGACCTCGCCCTGGCCGGCCAGGCTGATGCGCGTGCCGTTCGCGACGCCGGCCGGGATCTCCACGGTGAGGGTGCGGCGGGAGCGGACCCGGCCGGCGCCTGTGCACTCCCCGCAGACGGGGTTCATGACGATGCCGGAGCAGTCGCACTTGCGGCACATGCCGAGCCTCTTTCTGCCGGTGCCCTTGCAGGAGGAGCACGTTTCGGCTTTCGATCCCGGTGCGCCGCCGCGGCCCGAGCAGGTCGGGCAGAGCACCGCAGTGTCCACCTTGATCTCCTTGACCGTGCCGAACGCGGTTTCCTCCAGGGTGTGTTCGAGCCGGATCAGGGCGTCCTGACCGGGCCGAGTGCGGGGCAGCGGCTTCGGGAACGTGTCGAAGAAGCCGGAGAAGTCCCACCGCCGCCCGGTGTCCGCCGCGGGCGTTTCGGCGCTCCCGGCATTCCCGGCGCTTTCTGCGGGCCCGCGCACTCCCACGGTCCGCGCCACCGTCACCTGATACTCCAGGTCCGCCCACATCCGCGGCCGCTGCTTCACCCCCGCGCGATGCAGTGACTCGTACACGTAGTCGTACAACTCGGTGACGGTGATCCGCCCGTCCCCGTTCAGGTCCGCCGCCCCCGTGCTCAGCCCCTCGATCAGCGCCCCCGTGAAACGCGACGGCTGCGGCACCTTGGACTCGACGTGCGCGCCCTCCCAGGCGTACTCGGTGCGGTTGGTCGCGGTCAGTACCGCCCGCCCGTGGCCCCCGAGTTCGTCGCGCACGTGGACCTGGTCGTCGCCCTTGGCCCCCGGCAGGAACGCCCCGCTGTAGCAGCAGTCCAGCAGGACCACGACCGTGCGTGCCCGGCACCGTTCCATACGGTCCCGCAGGAACGCCGCCGGCACCGCCGTGGACGCGGGCAGGTCCCGGTCGGTGTCGCGGGCGGCGAAGTACAGGTGCCCGTCGTCGTCCTTGATGCCGTGGCAGGAGATGTGCAGGAGCAGCAGATCGTCACGGCTGCGGTCCATGAAGAAGCGCTCGACGGCACGCATCACTTGGTGCGCCTGCGCGTCCTTCAACTGCTCGGTCCGGAAGCCGCCGATACCGGGGTCCGCGAGCACACCGGCGAGGCTCGCGCAGTCCTGCCCGGGCGAGCGCAGGGTGCTCAGGGTCCGGTCGTCGTACGCGCCGGTCGCGATCAGCAGGGCGTCCCTGCGGCCCGGGCCGAAGGCGAAGTCGGTCATGGGCGGCCCGCTCCCGTCACTCCTGGCCGACGGGCGGCTGTGCGGCGGACTCGTCCCGGCTTCCCTCCAGGAATGCCTCGACCAGGAGCCTTTGCTCCTCCGGGGAGGCCTGGCCGAGTTCGAGGGTGCGGCCGTCGACCTCGATCTTCACCGTGCGCACGGGACGGTTCTGCAGCCATGTCTCCACCACCCGCAGAGCGGGCCGGAAGACGGCGGGAGCGAGGGTGACGGCGAGCGCGCCGACGGTGATGAGCCCACCGGGCTTGGCCCCGGGCGGCGGTGCCGCGTCCGACCGCTCCACCCTTACGTCATCCACGTCGAGTTCGAGCAGCCGCTTCCTCAACTGCCTGGTGAGCGAGTCGAGTTCCTCGACATCCAGCTCTTCCCCACCGGACAGCACCAGACGCATACGGTCGGCCACGGCCACCTCGTCCCCCAGTTCCCCCTGCTCATCTGCACACCCAGTCTAGGCGCGAGAGCCTCTTGAAATCCGTTCGACGGAGCAGGGTGGTACGGCGGACTCCAGCCGTGACCTTCAGATACGAAGCACCGCCGCTGCAAGGCCGGTTGATGCGGCTCGAACCCTGACGCACCGGCACGCGCGCCGCCCCGGCCGCACACTCACCGTCGCCGCGTCCTGCTCCTCGTGGACGCGTTGTGCGCGGAACGGGGCGTCAGGGAGAGGGAGTTCGGGAAGTCCGTCCGGGCGCGGGTCATCAGCTGATCCCGCACCGCTGCCAGCACCGCGTCTCCCTCCGCCCCCGCCCGTACCGCCGCGAAGACGTTACGAGACGGCGGCGAACCCTCCAACGGCACCACAGCAACCCCGCGCCCCGCGTACAGCTCCCGTACCAGCCGCGGGACGAGGGCCACCCCCACCCCCGCCTCCACCAGCGCGGCCAACGCCGACCAGTCGTTCACCGCGTGCCGTACGTCCGGTGTGAACCCCGCCGCCGCGCACACCGAACGCGCCACCGCACCGCAGCAGCTCTCCGCCGCCCCCACGATCCACGCGTCCCGCGCCAACTCCCGCAACGCCACCGGACCTCGGTCCGCCAGCCGGTGGCCGGCCGGTACCACCAGGTCCAGTACGTCCGTGAACAGGTCGACCCGCTCGTACCGCCCGTCCGTGTGCGGCGGCGCCGCGGCGAAGTCCACCGCCACCGCCACGTCCACCTGGCCGGCGTCGAGCGCGGTGAAGAGGTCCGGTGGTTCCGCCTCCCACACGTCCACCCGTACCTTCGGGAGCCGCTCGGCGAGTCCTCGCAGCACGCCCGGCAGCAGGCCCAGGATGCCGCTGGAGAAGCAGCCGATCGTCACCGAGCCGCGCCCGCCCTCCCCGTACGCCGCCAAGTCGGCGCGGACCCGCTCCAGTTGGGCCGCGATGACCTCGGCGTGGGCCAGCAGTACGCGGGCCTGACCGGTGAGCCGTACGCCCCGGCCGTCCTTCTCCGTCAGCGGTACGCCCGTCTCGCGGGCCAGCGCGGCGATCTGCTGGGAGACCGCGGAGGGGGTCAGGTGCAGGGCCTCGGCGGTGCGGGCCAGACTGCCGCGGCGCTCCAGTTCGCGCAGCACGGTCAGGCGGCGCAGGTCGACCGTGAAGGATTCGCTTACCTGTTCCACCGTAAAAGATTAACTGGATCTGCGACGGGCCGGTGGGAAACCATCGGAGCCATGACCTTCCTCATCCTCCACGGCTATCAGAACCACCGGCCCAAGGACCACTGGCAGCACTGGCTCGCCGACCGGCTGACGGAGCTGGGCCACCACGTCGTCCACCCCCAGCTGCCCGACCCCGACGACCCGAGCCTGGAGGTCTGGCTCGGCGAACTCGACCGGTACCTGGGCGAACTGCGCGGCCCCGAGCGGATCGTGATCGCGCACAGTGCCTCCGCCCTGCTGTGGCTGCACGCCGTCGCGCGCGGGTCGGTCAGAGCGGGGGCCGTGGACCGGGTGCTGCTCGTCGGGCCGCCGTCCGCGTCGATCCTGGCCCCGCTCCCCGAGGTCGTCGAATTCACCCCGCCCGCCCTCGGCTTCACCCTCCCCACGCCCACCCGGCTGGTCGCCGGCGACGACGACCCGTACTGCCCGGAGGGCGCGGGCGTCGTCTACGGCGATCCGCTCGGCATCCCCACCGACCTCCTCCCGGGCGCCGGACACCTCGACCTGGACGCCGGTTACGGCTCCTGGCCGTCCGTACTGGAGTGGTGTCTCGACCCGGCCGCCGAGCTCACCGTCCGTCCGACCGGCCTGCCCCGCCCCGCAGTTCAGGAGTCGTGACGCTCACGGCCGCGACCGCGAGCACGCACATCAGGCCACCCGAGACCATCGCCGTCGTGCCCGAGGTCCCGCCGGCCAGGAGGCCGCCGCGGACGTTGCCGAGGCTGGGGCCCGCCTGCCCGACGATCGCCTCGGCCGCGGTGACCCGGCCGAGCAGGGCGTCCGGGGTACGGGTCTGGACGATCGTGGAGCGGGAGACGACGGAGGTGGCGTCGGCGGCGCCCGCCGGCACCAGGAGGGCCGGGCCGCTCCTGGGGTTGGTGGCGAGGCCGAAGAGGACGAGCGCCGCGCCCCACGTACCCGGCCGCCGAGGGCCGTCGCGACGCCATACGGAGGATCAGCGCCGGGCGACCTGATGAGTGACGTGCTGGCAGCGCCCCGTCAGGGGCGCGGGGCTGAATCGATGTGCGGCTCCGCCGCGGGGCGCGACCAGCCGCAACGCACCCGCACGCGACCGACGGCCCACTCGCGGAGCGTCACGCGGACTCATTCAGCAGTCGCCCCAGATGCTCCCGCCCGGCCGCCAGTTGATCCGCAAGCGGCGCCGCCTCCTCGTACCACCGCTTCTCGTACTCCCAGCACAACCACCCGTCCCACTCGTTCCGCGAGAGCACATCCACGACGTCGGTGAGCGGCAGCACCCCCGCCCCAAGCCCCAGCGGCGTCTTCTCCTCCGCGGAGGCGATGTCCTTGACCTGGACATAGCCGAGGAACGGAGAGAGCGCGGCGAACGTCTCCGCGGGCTGCTCGCCGCCGAGCCAGGTGTGCATCACGTCCCAGAGCGCACCGACGTGCCGGTGCCCGACCCGGCCGAGCACACGGATCGCGTCCGCACCGGTGCGATGCGAGTCGTGGGTTTCGAGGAGGATACGTACGCCCAGGTCCGCGGCGTACTCCGCGGCGGTGCCCAGCCGCCGCGCGGCCGTCGCGTCGGCGCGCTCGCGGCTCTGCTCGTGGCCGCCGCCAGGGAAGACGCGGATGTAGGGCGCGCCGAGGTCGCGGGCGAGGTCGAGCAGCTCGCGCATCTCGTCGATCACCGGGCCGTCGTCGCCGGGCGCGGCCACCCGGGCGTACCCGGCGAGGCCCAGCACCTCGATGCCGCCGGCCTTGAACTCGGACGCCAGGTCGGCCCGTTCGGTGAGGCCGATGCCGGGGTGGACCGGTTCCTCCGGGTGCGCGCGCAGCTCGACGCCGTGGTAGCCGTGAGTGGCCGCGAGCCGGATCACGTCCGGGATGGGCAGGCCGGGGACGCCGAGGGTGGAGAACGCCAGTCTCATGACCCCTACTGTCACTCGGCTGCCCCGTGCAGGTCCAGTCGCCAGTCCTGGCCGTTCAGGTCCTTTCCGAAGGACCGGTGGGGCTTCTCGGCGACCAGGACGAAACCGTGGCGCTGGTAGATGCGGCGGGCGGAGCCGAGGACGTCGTTGGTCCACAGGACCAGGTCGTGGTAGCCGACGTCACGGGCGAAGTCGATGACCGCCCGGACCAGCCGGTCGCCGATGCCGAGCCCGCGCGCCTCCGGCTCGACGAGCAGCAGCCGCAGCCGTGCGGTGGCGGGCGCGTCGTCCCGTACGCACATCACGCACCCCACCGGCCGGCCGTCCAGCTCGGCGATCCACACCCGCTCCAGGTGCGGGTCGTGGTCCTCGGCGAAGTCGGCGACGATCCGGGCGACGAGCCCCTCGTAGTCGGCGTTCCAGCCGTACTCGGTGGCGTACAGCGCGGCGTTGCGGGACACGATCCACCCCAGGTCGCCGGGGCCGGGCTCGCGCAACAGCACGTCCTCGCGGCGCGGCGGGCGGCCGTCGGAGAGCAGCTCGCGCACGGTCCGCATCGCCTCGGAGAGGCGTGGCCGGTCGCCCGCCGGGACGGTGGCGAGGAGCGCCCCGACGGACTCGTTGGCCCGCTCGGCGAGCAGGGCGGCGGTTTCGCGGCCGTGGGCGGTGAGCGTGATGCGGGTGCGGCGCGGGTCGCGGCGGGAGGGGGTGCGCTCGATCAGGCCGTCCTTCTCGAACTTGTTCAGGATGCGGCTCAAGTAACCGGCGTCCAGCGAGAGTTCGGTGCGCAGGTCGGCCGCGTCCGTGCGTGGGGAGTGCGCGAGTTCATACAGGACGCGGGACTCGGTGAGGGTGTACGGGGCGTACAGGTGGCGGCTGTAGTCGAGGGCGCCGATGACGTTCGTATAGAAGCGGTTGAAGGCGCGGACGTCCTGGACGGTCATGGTCATCGACCCCCGGATAGTTGACTCAGTCAGAGATATCGATGGGTCGACTGTAGGACGCCCGCCCCCTGGGCGCCAGCCCTTTCCGGGGCCGGCCCTCGGAGGCGGCGGGCCGGTACCCGCTCGCGACTCATGGGAGCGGGCGGCGAGGAAGGCGGCCGAGTGCTCGCCCGGCGCCTGATGCGCCGTTGTCACTGCGAGCCTGTGGCCACCAGGGCCGCGGTGATGGGTTCGAGCTCGGTGATCAGTTCGTCGAGTTCGGCGGGGGAGAGGGCGTCGTAGGGCGCGGCGGCGAGTTCGTCGGTGAGGGTTTCGATGCGTTGTTTGGTCGCCCGGCCCGCGTCGGTGAAGTGGCCGTCGATGTCGATGAGTCCGCGTGCGCGCAGGCCGTCCATGACCGCGGCCAGGCGCTCCTTCGGCAGGTGATGGATGCGTCCGAACGACTCCGCGGGGTGGATGCCCTGGTCCAGGGCGGAGAGCACATGGGCCTCCGTGCCGCCGATGCGCGCGCCGACGAGAGCGGCGATGTGCCCGTCGCCCCGGTGCTCGCGCAGCATCGTCGCGGAGTGCCACAGCCGGGCGACCGGGTCGGCCGGCACGGGCAGAGTGCGCATGCCGGCGTACATCACCCGGCCTTCGGTGGGGGCGCCGGTCGCGGCCTTGGTGGTCAGGTCGGCGGCGCGCACCAGGCCCGGGGAGCCGGCCAGTTCGTCGCCGAGGATGCGCCGCAGGGAGGCCGCGCTGCCCCGCTCCCGCGCGGCGACGGAGGCCTCCGGCGGGATCGTCTCCCAGGCGCTGGGGATGTGCCGTGCGGCTTCCCCGTCGGCGAAGTTGTAGAAGGCCGCGTGCACGACCTGGGCCGGCACTCGTCCCAGGGGTGCGGCGCGGCTGGCGAAGTAGCCGTCCCAGTAGGTGCGGTGGCCGAGGGCGGCCAGTTCCTCGTTGCACTCGTCGGCCATGAAGGTGACCAGGCAGATCGGCTCCAGGAGCTCGAACAGGCGCCGGGCGATGTGAGTCGTCGGTTGCGAGCGCGTTGTGCCCATCGGCTTCTCCCTTTGTCTCGGTGTGCCGACTTGGACCGCCCGGCACCCCGAAACTCATCGGACATCGGCCGACGACGCACCAGGCCGCCGATCCGATGACCCAAGATCCGATGACCGAAAGGGAATGCCCTAGCCCCGAGGCACCCCCGACGACCCCCGCACCATCAGCTCGCCCCGAACCGTCGCGATACCCCCCGGCGGCGGCTCCTCGCGCCCCATGGCGATCCGCCCGGCCCGCGCCCCCGCCTCCGCGAGCGGCAGCCGCACCGTCGTCAGCGCGGGCACCGCGTCGACGCTGAACGGCAGGTCGTCGAACCCGGCGACCGACACGTCCTCGGGAATCCGCAGCCCCGACTCCCGCAGCGCCGCGCACGCCCCGAGCGCGACGGAGTCGTTCGCCGCGACCACCGCGGTGAGGGACGGGTCCCGGCGGAGCAGCTCCAGCGTCGCCTCGTACCCGGAGGTCCGGTCGTAGCGCCCCCACACCGTCAACCGCGGATCCTCCTCGATCCCCGCCGCGGCCAGCGCCGCCCGGTGCCCCTCGAGACGGTGCCGCGTCGTCGTCCGCTCCTCGGGCCCGGCGATGTAGCCGAGCCGCCGGTGCCCAAGGCCGATCAGGTGCTCGGTCAGCTGCTGTCCGCCCCCGCGGTTGTCGAAGGCCAGCGCGATCGCCCCGGTGTCCGGCGCGGGCGGCCGCCCGCACAGCACCACCCGTGTCCCCGCGTCCGTCAGCTTCCGCAGCTTCGTCGCGACCGCCGCCGCGTGCGGCTCGTTCTCCATGGCGCCGCCGGTCAGCACGACCGCCGCCGCCCGCTGCCGCTGCAGGAGGGTCAGATACGTCAGCTCACGCTCCGGCGAACCCCCCGTGTTGCAGACGACCGCGAGGCGCTCACCGCCGGCCCGGCCGCCCGGCCCCCCGATCTCCGACTGGATCGCGCTCGCCATGATCCCGAAGAACGGGTCGGCGATGTCGTTGACGAGGATTCCGACCAGATCGGAAGTCGCCGCCGCCAGCGCGCTGGCCGGCCCGTTCAGCACGTAGTCCAGCTCGTCGACCGCCTTCAGCACCCGCTCACGGGTGGAGGCGGCCACGGGATAGTTCCCGTTCAGCACGCGCGACACCGTCGCGGGGGAGACCTGCGCGCGGGCCGCCACGTCCGCCAGGGTCACCGTCATCTCGTCGTCCTCCGGTCGCGCATTTCGTCGCGCATCTCTCGTACCTCGTCGTACGTCCGTACCTCGTCGTACGTGCTCGTAGACAGGCCGACCGAGGTCCCCGGTTCCGAGCACGTCGAGCAGACCTTACGGCCAGAACCCCCCACTGTTCGTCCCCTCGAACAACTCGAAGCGGTCACGGTCTTGTCCGGACCACTGCCCAGAGGCTAACTTCTCCTTGTATAGAAAGCGCTTGCTGTGACGCTCATGAGTGGGGCCGACGCGGCGCACACCACCCGCGTACGACGCTGTGTACGACGCCTGCGAAGGGAATGACGTGACACGCAAGACGGTGCGTATCGCCATGAACGGCGTGACCGGGCGCATGGGCTACCGCCAGCACCTGGTCCGCTCCATCCTGGCCATCCGCGAACAGGGCGGCCTCGGCCTCGGCGACGGCACGGTGCTGTGGCCGGAGCCGGTCCTGGTCGGCCGCCGCGAGCACGCGCTCAGGGCGCTCGCCGAGCAGCACGGCCTGGACCCGCAGCACATCTCGACGGACCTCGACGCGGTCCTGGCGGACCCGACCGTCGACATCTACTTCGACGCCCAGGTGACCTCGGCCCGCGAGGAGGCGATCAAGAAGGCGATCGCGGCGGGCAAGCACATCTACACCGAGAAGCCGACCGCGACCGGCCTGGAGGGCGCCCTGGAGCTGGCGCGCCTCGCGAACGCCGCCGGGATCAAGCACGGCGTCGTCCAGGACAAGCTGTTCCTCCCGGGTCTGCTCAAGCTCAAGCGCCTCATCGACGGCGGCTTCTTCGGCCGCATCCTCTCCATCCGCGGAGAGTTCGGCTACTGGGTCTTCGAGGGCGACTGGCAGACCGCCCAGCGCCCGTCCTGGAACTACCGCGCCGAGGACGGCGGCGGCATCGTCGTCGACATGTTCCCGCACTGGGAGTACGTCCTGCACGAGCTGTTCGGCCGGGTGAAGTCCGTCCAGGCCCTCACCGCCACCCACATCCCGCAGCGCTGGGACGAGAACGACAAGCCCTACGACGCGACGGCGGACGACGCCGCCTACGGCATCTTCGAGCTCGAAGGCGGCGCGATCGCCCAGATCAACTCCAGCTGGGCCGTGCGCGTCAACCGCGACGAGCTGGTGGAGTTCCAGGTCGACGGCACCGAGGGCTCGGCGGTCGCGGGTCTGCGCAACTGCCGGGTCCAGCACCGCAGCATGACCCCCAAGCCGGTCTGGAACCCCGACATCCCGGCCACCTACTCCTTCCGCGACCAGTGGCAGGAGATCCCGGACAACGACGAGTTCGACAACGGCTTCAAGGCCCAGTGGGAGCTGTTCCTCAAGCACGTCTACGCCGGTGCCGACTACCACTGGGACCTCCTCGCCGGCGCCCGCGGCGTCCAGCTCGCCGAGCTGGGCCTGAGGTCCTCGGCCCAGGGCGTCCGCATCGACGTACCGGAGATCGCGCTGTGACCATCCAACTCCCGGACTTCAAGGGCGGATTGAGGGCATACGAGCCCCGCCCGGAGCCCCTCGCCGTCACGGCCGGCTCACCCTTCACCTCCCGTACGGTCTTCTCGGCGGCCCACGTCGTCGCCGACCCGTACGCGGACGTGTCGCCCGACTCGCCCGCCGCCGTCGACTGGGACGCCACCCTCGCCTTCCGCCGCCACCTGTGGTCCCACGGGCTCGGCGTCGCCGAGGCGATGGACACCGCCCAGCGCGGCATGGGCCTGGACTGGGCGGGCGCGGCCGAGCTGATCCGACGGTCGGCCGCCGAGGCCAAGGCGGTCGGCGGCCGGATCGCCTGCGGCGTCGGCACCGACCAGATCACCGCCGGGTCTCTCGTGGAGGTCCGCACGGCCTACGAGGAGCAGCTCGCGCTCGTGGAGGAGTCCGGCGCGCAGGCCATCCTGATGGCGTCCCGCGCGCTCGCGGCGGCCGCGAACGGCCCCGAGGACTACCTGGAGGTCTACGGCCACCTCCTGCGCCAGGCCTCCGAGCCGGTGATCCTGCACTGGCTCGGCCCGATGTTCGACCCGGCGCTGGACGGCTACTGGGGTTCGTCCGACCTGGACGCGGCCACCGACACCTTCCTGGACGTCATCGCCGCGCACCCGGACAAGGTGGAAGGCATCAAGGTCTCCCTGCTGGACGCCCAGCGGGAGATCGACATCCGCCGCAGGCTGCCGCAGGGCGTCCGCTGCTACACGGGCGACGACTTCAACTACCCCGAGCTGATCGCGGGCGACGACAAGGGCTTCAGTCACGCCCTGCTCGGCATCTTCGACCCGCTGGGCCCGCTGGCGGCTCAGGCGGTACGGGTCCTGGACACGGGTGATGTGGCGGGCTTCCGCGCCCTGCTCGACCCGACCGTCGAACTCTCCCGTCACCTCTTCCAGACCCCGACCCGCTTCTACAAGACGGGCGTGGTGTTCCTCGCCTGGCTGGCCGGCCACCAGTCGCACTTCACCATGGTCGGCGGCCTCCAGTCGGCCCGCTCCCTCCCGCACCTCGCCCGCGCCTACGAACTCGCCGACGGACTGGGCCTGTTCCCGGACCCGAAGCTGGCTCAGGAGCGGATGAAGAACCTTCTCGCCCTGTACGGAGTGACGCAGTGACCACCGGCGACCTCTCCCGCTTCTCCATCAACCAGATGACGGTGAAGCAGCTGTCGATGCCCGAACTGGTCGACGCCTGCCTGGAGTCGGGCGTACCGGGCGTGGGCCTGTGGCGCGAACCGGTCCAGTCGCACGGTGTGGAGGCGACGGCGAAGCTGATCCGCGACGCGGGTCTGACCGTCACCACCCTGTGCCGCGGCGGCTTCTTCACGGCGATCGACCCGGCCGAGCGCGCGGCCGCCCTCGACGACAACCGGCGCGCGATCGACGAGGCGGCCACCCTGGGAACGGACACGCTGGTGCTGGTCTCCGGCGGCCTCCCGGCGGGCTCCAAGGACCTGCACGGCGCCCGGGAGCGCATCGCGGACGCACTCGGTGAACTGGGCCCCTACGCGGAGCAGCACGGCGTACGGCTGGCCATCGAGCCGCTGCACCCGATGTACGCCGCCGACCGCTGCGTGGTCTCGACGCTCACCCAGGCCCTCGACCTCGCGGAACGCTTCCCGGCCCACCAGGTCGGCGTCACCGTCGACACGTACCACATCTGGTGGGACGACAACGCGCCCGCGCAGATCGCCCGCGCGGGTGCGGGCGGCCGTATCCACTCCTTCCAGCTCGCCGACTGGACCACGCCCTTGCCGGCGGGCGTGCTCAACGGCCGCGGACAGATCGGGGACGGCTCGATCGACATGCGGGAGTGGAAGGGGTACGTGGAGGCGGCCGGATACACCGGGCCCATCGAGGTCGAGCTGTTCAACGACGCGCTGTGGGCACGGGACGGCCGGGAGGTACTCGCGGAGACGGCCGCACGGTTCGTGGAGCACGCCGCCTGACCGCACGGGAACAACGCGCTGGAACCGTGGAGAGGTTCGTGCAAATGTGATCTCGTGAGCGAGAGCCTCGGACCACTGGAACGGGTCGACGGCCGCTGGGCGTTGGGGGACGCCCG
The DNA here is from genome assembly GCF_053597275.1 of Streptomyces sp. NPDC001492. Classification (NCBI taxonomy): domain Bacteria; kingdom Bacillati; phylum Actinomycetota; class Actinomycetes; order Kitasatosporales; family Streptomycetaceae; genus Streptomyces; species Streptomyces sp. NPDC001492. Next base: position 99,486 of record NZ_JBSFHW010000010.1, read on the forward strand.
GCGGCCGGGCCGTGCACGGGTGGAGTTCCGCCCGGACGGCCTGCACGCCATCGCGCGGGATTCCGGGGCGGAGGTGTTCCCCTGGGCCAGGGTCATGCCGGGCTTCCGCATCACCCCGGGCGGCCGCCACCCGAACCGCGACGTCTACGCCCAGCTGGGCGGCCTGCCCGGCCCCTTCAAGGGGCGCGGTGGCGGCTGTCTGCACATGACGGTGCGCCACCCGTACGAGGACCGGCAGCTGTTCTTCGACCGGCATCCCCGCCGGTACCGGACGAAGGACATCCTGACCCCGCAGTCCGTGATGACGTGGCTGGTCGAGGACGGCGAGGTGCACCGGCTCGGCGACGCCGGCTGGACGGCCCGCGTGGTCGAGCGCCTGTCGACGTTCGACGGCTGGGCGACGACCGGGGCACTGCGCCGGGCGGCGGCGCGGGCGGTGGCGGCGGCGGGGCCGCCGAGTGCCGGGACGGGCCCGGCGTGAGGCGGGCCACGGTCGCCGCGCTGTACCGCTACCCGGTGAAGTCGATGCTCGGCGAGCCGCTCAAAGCCGTCGGGATCACCGAGCGCGGGCTGAGCGGCGACCGCCGGTTCGCGCTGCTGGACGAGGAGACGGGCAAGGTCGCCAGCGCGAAGGTCCCGCGTCTGTGGCGCGAGTTGCTCAGGTGTGCCGCGACCCTCACCGAGGCCGGGCCGCGCATCACCGCACCGGACGGCACCGAGGTGCACACGGACGCCGCCCTCTCGGCCCTCGTCGGCCGCAAGGTCACGCTGACCGACGTACCACCGCCCGCCGGCACCCTGGACCGCTCCCGTCCGGAGCAGGTCCTGGCGGCGGGGCAGGAGGCCGAAGTGGAAGCGGACACCGTCCAGTTCGGCTCGGCCGCCCCACCGGGCACCTTCTTCGACTTCGCGCCAGTGCACGTCATCACGACGTCAACCCTGAGGAGGATCGCGGAACTGAGCCCCCGGGGCACGGTGGAGGCCCAGCGTTACCGCCCCAATGTGGTCATCGACACGGACGAGTCCGAAGCCTTCGCGGAACACACCTGGGCCGGCCGGGACCTGCACATCGCCGACGGCCCGATCCTCCGCGTCATCGCCTCGACACCCCGCTGCGCGATCCCCACCCTGGCCCACGGCGACCTCCCCCGCGACCCGGACGCCCTGCGCGTCCTCGCCCACCACAACCGCGTACCCGCCCTGCCCGGCCGGCCGCCCGAGCCGTGCGCCGGGGTGTATGCGCAGGTGGTGCGGGACGGGTGGGTGCGGGAAGGGGATGTCATACGGTTCTGACGCCGCCGGCGGTCAGTGCGCGCGCACCGCACGGTGCAGCGCCTCGGCCGCCAGCCGCATGGCCGAGTCCTGGGCGGCCCGGCCGAGCAGGTCCGTGCGGATGGGGCCGCCGCCGGCCAGATGCCGGTCATAGGGCAGGAGGACGACGGGAACGCCGGTCTCCTTCAGGTGAGCGGTGGCGGCCTTCACGTCGAGGATCATGTCGGGGGAACTCGCGGTGAGCGCCACCACGGTCGTCGAGAGCGCCGAGTGCGGCAACTGTCCGAGCCAGTCGAGGACTTGGCGGGTCCCGCCGACACCCTCCGCGGTCATGGGCGCGACGACCACCCGGGCGTGGGCGGTGTCCATCGCCGTCCGGGCGACGTCGCCGGGCAGTGTCTCGCAGTCGACGACCGTCACGGAGAAGTAGCGCCGCAGGGCGAGCGTCACGGTGCGGTACGTCCGTACGTCCAAGGGGGCGCCGACCTTGCCCTGGCTCCCGGGCAGCAGCCAGCCACCGTCGGCCACGGGCACCAAGTACCCGGTGACATGGGTGAGTTGCATGGCGGGCGTCAGGATCCGGGCGAGGTCGCCGCACGACCACCGCACCGACTCCGCACCCATCCGCACCGGCAGCGTGCCCAGCGCGGCGTCCGCCTCCAACGTGAGCACCGGGTCGTGCCGGTAGTGGTTGAAGGTACGGCCGAGCAGCGCGGCAACGGTCGACTTGCCGACGCCCCCGCGGATCGAGGTCACGGCGATCACCCGCCCGGTACCCACCGGCTGCTGCAACTCCCGCGCGATCCGCGTCTGTTCGCCCACGTCCTGTGAGACGGAGGTGGCCAGCCGACGCAGGGTACGCCCGGTCCGGTGGGCAAGCGAATCCCCGTGCTGGGGTCGGCCGAGAGCGAGGGCCAGCCGGGGGTCGAGGGTGGGGAGGCTTTCGGGGGTGGAGGCGGGGACGTGGGAGGCGACGGGGGCGACGGGTGCGGGTGCCCCGGGCGCCGGCGCGGCGGGATGTACCGGGACGGTAGTGGCCGACGCCGGCGCGACGGTGGATGGGCCGGAAGGCGGGGTGGGGCCGACCGCGGGGTGTGCGGGTATGGCTGTCGGGGGTTGGTGAGGTGGCGCGGGGGCGTGGGAGCGGGGCGCGGGTGCTCCGGACTCCGGCGCGACGGGGCGTACCGGGACGGTGGTGATCGGCTCAGGTGCAGCGGTGGGCGGGCCGAGAAGAGGGGTGGGGCCGACCGCGGGGCGCGCGGGTGTGGCGGTCGCGGGTTGCTGCGGTGGAGTCGGGTCGGCCATGGACCGCGTGGGGGCGGTGGTCTGCTCCATGCGTTGCGGGGCGGGTGCGGGTGTCCCGGGCGCCGGTGCGGCTGGGTGTACGGGGAAGGTGGGGGTGGGTGGGGCAAGGGGCGGGGTGGGTCCGAGCGCGGGGGTTGCGGGTATGGCAGGCGCGGTGGCCGCAGGTAGCGGACCGGCCGAGGGACCGGGCTGCACCCCGCCAGGGGCCGGGTTCTCGTCCCGTGCCGAGTGCGCGAGACGCCGGGTGGGCTCGCCGCCGGGTGCGGGAAGAGCCGGGTTCGCTGCTACGACGGCTTCGCCCGAGGGCGCCGACGCCCGCGGCTGCTCCGCCGGCCCGAGCTGGAACAGCGCATCGCGCCGCCAGTCGTCGCGGTCGTCCTGCGACTCCTGCTCCCCGTGAACCATGCCGTCCCGTCCCCTAAGCGATGGTGCCGAGCAGCCGCCCGTACACGCCGAAGGCCCCGATGAGCAGCGGAAGCAGGGCGATGGCACCGGCGGACTCCAGCAGGTCACCCGCTCGCCGCAGCCGCACCCGGACATGCTCCGCGGGCTCTACGACGAGCGTGGCGAGCGTCAGCACGGCCAGTGCCGCGAGCACGACCAGGGCCGGTCCCACCGCACCGGACCGCTCCACCCACACCGCCAACAGCCTTACGGCCACCACGGCGGCACCCACCAGCAGCACCGCAACCTCGGCGACCAGCGGAAAAGCCCGCGCCCGCAGGGCCACCACCACCGCCGTGACGAGGGCGAGCAGCACGGTCCACACACCGGGCGCCCGCAGCGCCCACACCGCCGCCACGGTCGCCGACACGGCAACGGTGACGGTGGCGAGCACCAGCCCGCGATGGGCGGCCGCCAGCGCCGCGGGCGCCTGGTACCGGCTCACGGAAACCTCACCGGCCCGCCGGTCGTCGAGCCCCGACAGCCCGGAGGCCGTGAGCGCGAGCCTCGGCAGCACACCGAGGACGACCACGGAGACCACGGCGAGCACCGCACCGGCCCGAGCCTGCTGCCCGGCCGTCCCTGCCCCCGACTCCAGGGCGACGACGCCCTCCCAGCCGAGGACGGTGACGGCGGCAGCGCCCGCGCCGACCAGGCCCGCGCGCCCCAACCGGGTGAAGAGGCCGAGCAGTACGAGCGTCACGGCACCCACCGCGGCCAACGCACCCACGTGCAGCGCACCCGACCAGTGGTGCTCATCCGCGAGCGCGGAGACCCCGAGCGCAGCAAGCACCCCGGCCGAGCAGATCAGCGTGCCGGTGACCCCGCCCCGTCGCTCGCCACGCCCCACGAGGGCCCCGACCCCGGCGGCGACAGCGCCCACGACGAGCAACACACCGGCGACGACAGAGCCGTCGTAGGCACTGCGTGCGAAGACCCCGCCCGCGCCGGCCCACCCCACGGTCATCAGCCCGGCGACGACGCGCCGCGACTCGGGCCCCCACCGCCACGCCCGCCCACCGGGATCTCCGGCGACCTCGTCGGTCATGTCGTGCACGACGGGCGCGGACGGAGCGTCCCCGGCCCGCACGAGCCGCAGTACGGCACCGTCCCGGACCCCGGCGGACTCAAGGCTGCTGTCATGGCCGACCGCGGACCCGTCCGCGGTCACGAGATGCCGCAACCCGGGCCGCTCACCGGCCCGGTCGTCCAGCACCCGCAGAATCTCGGGCAACAACACCCCTACCGGCTCACGGGCCGGCAACACGAGATCTACCCGACGCCGCTCCCCGACCAGGGTGACGCGGCTCAGAGCAACTGCGGACCCATCGGCCGCCGCACGACTCAAGGCCCCCGCAGACATCACGTATTCGAACCTATCACCGGGTGGATACCGAGCCGGCGGACGTACCGGCCCCGCCCGAACACTGCACGGAACCTCCGTACGACCGCTGCACGGAGCGCCCCTACCCCTCTGCACCATCCACCTGCTTCCCGAGGGCGAGCGCCCGGCGAAAAAAATCTGAAGACGCCGTGCAACCCTTTCCCCACCCCGCGGGTCGTACTTGGCATCAGGACTTCTCGGAGGGGGATCTGGGGGGATCGCGGGGGTTCTGATGTTGGAGGGGAAAAGCCGAGGGGGCCCGGTCGACGGACCGGGCCCCCTCGAATTCTTCTAGAAGAAGACCCCGCAGCGCAGCAGCACATTCGCGTACGGCCGTGCCTCACCGGTGCGCACGATCAGCCGTGCGTGGGCCGACAGCTCCTTGAGGTGCTCGTGCGGGACCAGTTCCAGGTCGGGGAACTCGCTCTCCAGCAGGCCGGCGACTGCCGGGTTCGCCTCCCGCATCTCCTTCGCCGCCGTGGCCCCCTCCACCACCAGCTCGGCCAGCAGGCCGTCCAGCACCACGGCGAAGGACGGTACCCCGGCCCGGAAGGCGAGGTCGACCACCCTCGGCCCGTCCGGTATCGGCATGCCCGCATCGCACACCAGCACCCCGTCCCCGTGGCCCAACTCGGCGAGCGCGCCGGAGAGATGACGGTTCAGGATTCCCGCCTTCTTCACAGGGCGTCGACCTCCTCGGCCGTCGGGAAGGACACCTGCGCGCCCTCCTTGGTGACGGCGGCCGCGCCCACCCGGGCCGCGTACGTCGCGGCCTCCACCAGGGACGCCCCCGACCCCAGCCGATACGCCAGCGCCGCCGTGAACGCGTCGCCCGCACCCGTCGTGTCCACCGCGTCCACCTTCACCGAAGGCACCCGCGTCACCCCGGCCGACGAAGCCACCAGCGCGCCCTGCGCGCCCAGGGTGACCACGACGGAGCGCGGGCCCTTGGCGAGCAGCAGCCGCGCCCAGTCCTCCGGGCGGTCGGAGACGCAGGCGTCACCGAGGACCACCTTCGCCTCGTGCTCGTTGACGATCAGCGGGTCGCAGGCCGCCAGCACCTCGGGCGGCAGCGGCCGCGGCGGGGACGGGTTCAGTACGAAGCGGTTGTCCGGAGCGAGACTCCGTACCACCTCCACGACGGACTCCAGCGGGATCTCCAGCTGGGTCGAGACCACCCGCGAGGCCAGGAACAGACTCGCGGCGGTCCGCACGTCCTGCGGGGTCAGCCGGCCGTTCGCGCCCGGCGACACCACGATGCTGTTGTCCCCGGAGGGGTCGACGGTGATGAGCGCGACCCCCGTCGGCGCCCCGCCCACCAGCACCCCCACCGTGTCGACGCCGGCCGCCCGCTGCGAGTCGAGGAGCAGCCTGCCGTACGCGTCGTCGCCGACCCGGGCCAGCAGGACCGTACGGGCCCCGAGGCGGGCGGCGGCGACGGCCTGGTTCGCGCCCTTGCCGCCCGGGTGGACGGCCAGGTCCGAGCCGAGCACCGTCTCGCCGGCGCCCGGCCGCCGCTCGACGCCGATCACCAGGTCGGCGTTGGCGGATCCCACGACCAGCAGGTCGTAGTCGTACATCGAATGACTCCCCTGAGAGATGATGAGAGATGACGTGTGGCGGGCCGTCGTCGTCACCTGGGAGCCACCCGAGCAACCCCCGGCTCCCCGGCAGCGACGACCGCCCGCCCGTTCCCCTGTTCCGGTCGCCTCGTCAGCCGCTGAAGCCGGCCACGTCCTCCTTCGTGACCACCTTCACCGGCACCGTCACCGACTTCGTGACCTTCTTGCCCTCGGCGACCCGCACTGCGTTCTGTACCGCGATTCTGCCGAGTTCCGTCGGCTGCTGGGCCACCGACGCGTAAAGCGTGCCCGCCTTGACGGCGCCGAGGCCGTCCGGGGTGCCGTCGAAGCCGATGACGGCGACCCTGCAGGGCGTGATCCCTGAGCCCCGCCGCTGTCACACCTCACCGGTACCGTCGGGCCATGGCAAAGGAAGCGGGGAACCCTGCGGAGGAGCGGCGGCTCGCCGTGGTCGAGGGCGTCCTGGAGCGGATCACGTACGCCAACGAGGAGAACGGCTACACGGTCGCCCGGGTCGACACCGGCAGAGGAGCCGGCGACCTCCTCACGGTCGTCGGCGCGCTGCTCGGCGCCCAGGTCGGCGAATCACTGCGCATGGAGGGCCGTTGGGGCTCCCACCCGCAGTACGGCAAGCAGTTCATGTGCGAGAACTACACGACGGTGCTCCCGGCCACCGTCCAGGGCATCCGCCGCTATCTCGGCTCGGGGCTGGTCAAGGGCATCGGCCCCGTCTTCGCCGACCGCATCACCCAGCACTTCGGCCTGGACACCCTGCAGATCATCGAGGAGGAGCCGAAGCGCCTCATCGAGGTCCCCGGCCTCGGCCCCAAGCGCACCAAGAAGATCGCCGACGCCTGGGAGGAGCAGAAGGCGATCAAGGAGGTCATGCTCTTCCTCCAGACCGTCGAGGTGTCCACCTCCATCGCCGTGCGCATCTACAAGAAGTACGGCGACGCCTCGATCTCCGTCGTCAAGAACCAGCCGTACCGCCTCGCGGCCGACGTCTGGGGCATCGGCTTCCTCACCGCCGACAAGATCGCCCAGTCCGTCGGCATCCCGCACGACAGCCCGGAGCGCGTCAAGGCAGGCCTGCAGTACGCACTGTCGCAGGCCACCGACCAGGGCAACTGCTATCTCCCCGAGGAGCAGTTGATCGCCGACGCGGTGAAGCTGCTGCAGGTCGACACGGGCCTGGTCATCGAGTGCCTCGCCGAACTCGCCCAGCCGCCCGAGGACGGCGAGGACCCCGGTGTCGTACGGGAGAAGGTGCCGGGACCGGACGGCGGAGACCCGGTGACGGCCGTGTATCTCGTCCCCTTCCACCGCGCCGAACTCTCCCTCTCCGCCCAGCTGTTGCGCCTGCTGCGCACCGACGAGGACCGGATGCCCGGCTTCCACGACGTGGCCTGGGACAAGGCGCTGGCCTGGCTGAAGGACCGTACGGGCGCCGAGCTCGCGCCCGAGCAGGAGGCCGCCGTCAAGCTGGCGCTGACCCAGAAGGTCGCCGTGCTCACCGGCGGCCCCGGCTGCGGCAAGTCCTTCACGGTCCGCTCGATCGTGGAGCTGGCCCGCGCCAAGAAGGCGAGGGTGGTCCTGGCCGCCCCCACGGGCCGCGCCGCCAAACGCCTGGCGGAGCTCACCGGGGCCGAGGCCTCCACCGTCCACCGCCTGCTGGAGCTGAAGCCCGGCGGTGACGCGGCGTACGACAAGGACCGCCCGCTCGACGCGGACCTGGTGGTCGTCGACGAGGCCTCCATGCTGGACCTGCTGCTCGCCAACAAGCTGGTGAAGGCGGTGCCGCCGGGCGCCCACCTCCTCTTCGTCGGGGACGTCGACCAACTGCCCAGCGTGGGCGCCGGCGAGGTGCTCCGCGACCTGCTCGCCGACGGCAGCCCGATCCCCGCCGTGCGCCTCACGCGCGTGTTCCGCCAGGCCCAGCAGTCGGGGGTGGTGACGAACGCGCACCGGATCAACTCCGGGCAGCACCCGGTCACCGACGGCATGAAGGACTTCTTCCTCTTCGTCGAGGACGACACGGAGGCGGCGGGGCGGCTCACGGTGGATGTGGCGGCCCGCCGTATTCCGGCCAAGTTCGGGCTCGACCCGCGCCGGGACGTGCAGGTCCTCGCGCCCATGCACCGCGGCCCGGCCGGCGCCGGCACGCTCAACGGCCTGCTCCAGCAGGCCATCACCCCGGGCCGCCCCGACGTGCCGGAGAAGCGGTTCGGCGGCCGGGTCTTCCGGGTCGGCGACAAGGTCACCCAGATTCGCAACAATTACGAGAAGGGCAAGAACGGTGTCTTCAACGGCACCGTCGGCGTGGTCACCTCGCTGGACCCGGTCGACCAGCGCCTGACGGTGCTGACGGACGAGGACGAGGAGGTTCCGTACGAGTTCGACGAACTGGACGAGCTGGCCCACGCGTACGCCGTCACCATTCACCGCTCCCAGGGGAGTGAATATCCCGCCGTGGTGATCCCGGTCACCACCGGAGCCTGGATGATGCTGCAGCGGAACCTGCTGTACACCGCGGTGACCCGGGCCAAGAAGCTGGTCGTCCTGGTCGGTTCGCGCAAGGCGATCGGCCAGGCGGTGCGCACGGTGTCGGCCGGGCGACGCTGCACGGCACTCGACTTCCGGCTCTCCCCGAGACCCCTGTGAGAGCTCCCGCGCCCCTTGTGCGGCCCGCCGGGTCGGGTTTGAGACAGGCATCACGAAAAATGATCGATCAAATGAGTCGTGAAGGTCACACAGCACTTCCGGATGGGGAATCAAGGGGGCAGGATGTGCAAGTTGGCGGCACTCAGTGCCGTCGATAGGCCCGATGGTCGACCCCGAGTGCACTCTCCTGAGCCAATTGGGGGAAGGTAGAGACAGTCAGGGCAACCTCGAAGATGAGGCACTACGTCGGTGAGGGAAGACGTGAGCGACAACTCTGTAGTACTGCGGTACGGCGACGGCGAGTACACCTACCCGGTGATCGACAGCACCGTCGGCGACAAGGGCTTCGACATCGGGAAGCTCCGCGCCCAGACCGGTCTGGTGACGCTGGACAGCGGTTACGGGAACACCGCCGCCTATAAATCCGCCATCACCTACCTCGACGGCGAGGCGGGCATCCTCCGGTACCGCGGCTACCCGATCGAGCAGCTGGCGGAGCGCTCCACCTTCCTGGAGGTCGCCTACCTGCTGATCAACGGCGAGCTCCCGACCGTCGACGAGCTCTCCGTGTTCAAGAACGACATCACGCAGCACACCCTGCTGCACGAGGACGTCAAGAACTTCTACAAGGGCTTCCCGCGCGACGCCCACCCGATGGCCATGCTGTCCTCGGTCGTCTCGGCGCTGTCCACGTTCTACCAGGACAGCCACAACCCGTTCGACGAGAAGCAGCGCAACCTCTCGACGATCCGCCTGCTCGCCAAGCTCCCGACGATCGCGGCGTACGCGTACAAGAAGTCGATCGGCCACCCGTTCGTCTACCCGCGCAACGACCTCGGCTACGTCGAGAACTTCCTGCGCATGACCTTCTCGGTCCCGGCGCAGGAGTACGACCTCGACCCGGTCGTCGTCGCCGCCCTGGACAAGCTGCTGATCCTGCACGCGGACCACGAGCAGAACTGTTCGACGTCCACGGTCCGCCTGGTCGGCTCCTCGCAGGCGAACATGTTCGCGTCGATCTCGGCCGGCATCAACGCCCTGTGGGGCCCGCTGCACGGCGGCGCCAACCAGTCCGTCCTGGAGATGCTCGAGGGCATCCAGGCCAACGGCGGCGATGTCGACTCCTTCATCCGCAAGGTGAAGAACAAGGAGGACGGCGTCCGCCTGATGGGCTTCGGCCACCGGGTGTACAAGTCCTTCGACCCGCGCGCGAAGATCATCAAGGCGGCGGCGCACGACGTCCTCTCGGCCCTCGGCAAGTCCGACGAGCTGCTGGACATCGCGCTGAAGCTGGAGGAGCACGCGCTCTCGGACGACTACTTCGTCCAGCGCAACCTCTACCCGAACGTGGACTTCTACACCGGCCTGATCTACCGCGCCATGGGCTTCCCGACCGAGATGTTCACGGTCCTGTTCGCCCTCGGCCGGCTCCCGGGCTGGATCGCCCAGTGGCACGAGATGATCAAGGAGCCGGGCTCCCGCATCGGCCGCCCGCGCCAGATCTACACGGGCGTGGTGGAGCGGGACTTCGTCCCGGTCGAGGAGCGCTGACACCTCCGGTGGGGCGCCGGGTGACTGGTGCCCCTGGCTTGGACTGTGTCCTGTGGAGGGGTGCGCCCAAGAGCTCGACGCGCAAAGAGTGTGGGCGGCCAAGGGCCGGTTGTGGTTGATCGCGCAGTTCCCCGCGCCCCTGGGGCGGCTGCCGCTGCCCTTGGCCAAGAATCGAGCCTGCTCCAGAAGCCGAGGCAAAACAGAAGGCGCCCTGGCGCCGGTCCCCCCACGGGCCGACGTCCAGGGCGCCTTCCCATGTCCCGGTGCGGATTCCCCCCACGGGATCCGGCCGGGCGTCTGTGAAGCCAGCGCCTGAATCGCTGTCGAGTGCGGCGAGCGTTGAGCAGAATGAGCAAAACCCGCCGTACTCATGGTTGTGCGGTCTGCCGGGACAACGCACGCTCGGGAGGGCCGCTCAAAGCACCCCGGTGTACGTGGCCCCGGCAACGCACCTCTGAGGAAGTCCCCCAAGACATCCCCAGATGCCAGGAAACGCCCCCCAAGACGCTGCCTGACATCGTCAACTTAGACCTTCGAACCCCTTCGATGGTTACGTTCACATCACTGTGATCTGCGTCTCTTGCATTTGTCCGTTAGATGCGCAAGAGCCCCGATGCGGCGATCGGTGCCCAAGCGTAAGGATGATGCATGAGCCTTGTGAAGAGCTTATGTGAGGCTGGCGCCGGACTCCAGAGGTGCTCTCACCTCGACTTCGCCTAACCGCCGGTAACCTCGCCGCGGTTCAACGGAACGTCCGCAGCCGGAGGCTGTTCGTCACCACGAACACCGACGAGAAGGCCATCGCGGCCCCGGCGATCATCGGATTCAGCAGGCCGGCGGCGGCCAGCGGCAGCGCCGCCACGTTGTACCCGAAGGCCCACACCAGGTTGCCCTTGATGGTGGCCAGCGTCCTGCGGGACAGCCGGATCGCGTCCGCGGCCACCCGCAGATCCCCGCGCACCAGCGTCAGATCGCCCGCCTCGATCGCCGCGTCCGTCCCGGTCCCCATCGCCAGACCCAGATCGGCGGTGGCCAGCGCGGCCGCGTCGTTGACCCCGTCGCCGACCATGGCGACCGTCCGCCCCTCGGCCTGCAGCCGCCGTACGGCCGCCACCTTGTCCTCGGGCAGGACCTCCGCGATCACCTGCTCGATCCCGACCTCGCGCGCCACCGCCCGGGCGACCGTCCGGTTGTCCCCGGTCAGCAGCACGGGTGTGAGCCCCAGCGCGCGCAGCTCGCGCACCGCCTGGGCGCTGGTCTCCTTGACCGCGTCGGCGACGGCGACGACACCGCGTGCCACCCCGTCCCAGCCGACCACGACGGCGGTACGTCCGTCGCTCTCGGCCTCGGCCCTGGCGCGGACCAGCTCCTCGGGGAGCCCTTCGAAGAGCCGCCCCACGGCCACCTCACGGCCCTCCACGCGGCCGCGTACGCCCCGCCCGGGCACGTTCTCGAACTCCTCGACCCCCGGAAGCCGCCCGACCCGCTCCTCGGCGCCCAGGGCGATCGCCCGGGCGACGGGATGCTCGGAGGCGTGCTCGACGGCACCCGCGAGCCGCAGCACCTCCTCCTTGTCGGTGCCGGCGACGGCGTACACCTCGTGCAGGGTCATCCGGCCGGTGGTGACCGTTCCGGTCTTGTCGAGTACGACGGTGTCGACGCGGCGCGTGGACTCCAGGACCTCCGGGCCCTTGATGAGGATGCCGAGCTGGGCGCCACGCCCCGTGCCGACCATCAGCGCGGTCGGCGTGGCCAGGCCCAGCGCGCACGGGCAGGCGATGATCAGGACCGCGACGGCCGCGGTGAACGCGGCCACGGTGTCGCCCGTGACGCCGAGCCACACCCCGAACGTGCCGAGGGCGATCAGCATCACGACGGGCACGAAGACCGCCGAGATCCGGTCGGCGAGCCGCTGCACCTCGGCCTTGCCGTTCTGCGCGTCCTCCACCAGCTTCGCCATCCGCGCGAGCTGGGTGTCGGCGCCGACCCGGGTGGCCTCGACGACCAGCCGCCCGCCGGCGTTGACCGTGGCCCCGGTGACGGCATCGCCCACGGCCACGTCCACCGGAACCGACTCGCCGGTCAGCATCGAGGCGTCCACGGCGGACGCGCCCTCGACGACGGTGCCGTCGGTCGCGATCTTCTCCCCGGGCCGTACGACGAAACGATCCCCCACCGCCAGCCGGGACACGGGGATGCGCATTTCACGGCCGTCCCGCAGGACGGACACGTCCTTGGCGCCCAGCTCCATCAGCGCCCTGAGCGCCGCGCCCGCACGGCGCTTGGAGCGGGCCTCAAGACAGCGGCCGAGCAGGATGAAGGCGACGACGCCGGCGGCGACCTCCAGGTAGATCGTGGAGGCCCCGTCCGTGCGCGAGACGGTGAACCGGAACTCGTCGTGCATGCCCGCCATGCCCGCGTCGCCGAGGAACAGCGCCCACAGCGACCAGCCGAACGCGGCCAGGGTGCCGACCGAGACCAGCGTGTCCATGGTGGCCGCGCCGTGCCGGGCGTTCGTCCAGGCCGCCTTGTGGAAGGGCAGGCCGCCCCAGACGACCACGGGCGCGGCGAGCGTGAGCGCCAGCCACTGCCAGTTGTCGAACTGCAGGGCCGGGATCATCGACAGCAGTACGACGGGGAGCGCGAGCAGGGCGGAGATGGTGAAGCGCTGCTGGTAGGAGGCCGGTTCCGGGTCCTCGGCGGCCTGCTCCTCGGCGGGCTCCGGCTGCGGCGGGGGCGGCTGCTCGGCCGTGTACCCCGTCTTCACCACGGTGGCGATCAGGTCGGCGACCTGGATGCCCGCGGGGTAGGTGACCTTCGCCTTCTCCGTCGCGAAGTTCACCGTGGCGGTGACGCCGTCCATGCGGTTGAGCTTCTTCTCGACGCGGGCCGCGCAGGAGGCGCAGGTCATCCCGCCGATGAGCAGCTCGACCTCGGAGGCGTCCGCTGCCGTGCGTATCGGTGCCGGTGTCTGAGTGGTCGTGCTGCTCATCTCGGGCTCCCGGGCCTTGGTCAGACCTGGCCGACGAGCTCGAAGCCCGCCTCGTCCACCGCGGCGCGCACGGCGGCCTCGTCGAGCGGGGCGGCGGAGACGACGGTGACCTCACCGGACGCGGCGACGGCCGTCACCGAGCTGACGCCGGGAAGCTCGCGGATCTCACTGGAGACGGAACCCTCGCAGTGTCCGCAGCTCATGCCGCTCACCTTGTAGACAGTGGTGACGGTTCCCGGGGTGTCGGTCTGGGCGGTCATGTCGTTCTCCTCGTCGAGGCGTGTGGGGCTGCGGGGGCCCACGGGAGGCCCTCCACTTCTCACACTATACCCCTAGGGGGTACCCATCCAAGGAGGGGTGCCACCCTCAGGCCGTGCGCGTCGCGGCGGCGCCCGCGCCTTCCGGGGTGCCCAGCCGGTCGCCGACCAAGGGCTCCAGATAGCGGATCAGTACGTTCTTGATCTCCTGGGTGTACGCGTCGCGCTCGGCGCCCTCGTGGGCGAGTACCAGCTCCAGGCCCGCCTTGTACATGCCGAGGCAGACATGCGCGGTGCGGGTGACGTCGGCCGGAGGTGCCTCCGGCAGCAGTGAGGACAGCAGGGCCTCGATCCGGGAGACCAGGGTCGCGTGCAGGGCGTCGTGCTCCTCGGCGATCCGGCCCGGGATGTCGGGCCCGTGCATCAGTGCGAAGAACACCGGGTGGTCGCAGTTGAAGGCGATGAAGCGGTCCACGGCGGCATCGACCGCCTCCTCCAGCGGGGTCGCCGGGTCGACCGGCGCGAGCGCCTCGCCGTACGTCTCCCGCATCTCGTGCATCAGCCGGTCGCCCAGCTCGATCGCGATCGCTTCCTTGTTCGGGAAGAACTGGTACAGGGTGCCCGGCGAGACGCCGGCCTCACGGGCGATGGCGTTGGTGCTGGCGGCCGTGTAGCCGGTGGTGCAGAAGACCGAGGCGGCGGCCTCCAGGAGCTGGGCGATGCGGCGCTCGCCGCGCGCCTGGCGGCGGCGTGGCTGTTCCTGCTGTGAGTTCTCGGGCACGCGTTATCCCCAGCTCTCCGAACGCGATTGACAAACACGAGCGGTCGCTCGCATTCTGGTTCCGGATGAAACGCGAGCGCTGTCTCGTGTTTGTCAGTTTATGGTTTCCACGGTGAAGGGGACACCGCACGATGACCGAAGTCAACAAGCCACCGCGCCCTGGCGGCTGGACCCGCTTCGTGACCGCCCGCCCGCGGCTGTCGCTGTTGGTGGCCCTGGTCATCACCGCGCTCGCCGTGCTGGCCGGAAGCGGCGTCGCCGACCGCCTCGGCAGCGGCGGCTGGGAGGACCCGGACGCCCAGTCGACCTACGCGACCAAGGCGCTGGAGCGCGAGTTCCCGGACTCCCAGCCCAACCTGCTGCTGCTCGTCGACGCGGGCCGCTCCTCGGTGGACGACCCTGCCGTCGCCGCCCGGGCCCGCCGCCTCACCGCGCGCCTGGCCGGTGAGAAGGGCGTCATAGGCGTCGGCTCCTACTGGCAGTCCAAGTCGCCGGCCCTCCGCGCGAAGGACGGCCATGAGGCGCTGATCGCCGCGCACATCACCGGCGACGAGAAGGCGATGGGCGACACCCTCGACCGCATCGCGCCCCATTACCGCGGTGCACACGGCCCGGTGCAGGTGAAGGTCGGCGGCCTCGTCGCCGTACGGCACGAGATGCAGACGATCATCAAGGAGGACCTGACCCGCGCCGAGATGATCGCCCTGCCGGTGACGCTCGTGCTGCTGGTGATGGTCTTCGGGTCGGCGATCGCCGCCCTGCTGCCTTTGGGTATCGGCATCGTCGCGATCCTCGGCACGAACGCGGTGCTGCGCGGGCTGACGGAGTTCACCGACGTCTCGGTCTTCGCGATGAACCTCACCACGGCCCTCGGCCTGGGCCTGGCCATCGACTACGCGCTGTTCATCGTCCGCCGCTTCCGTGAGGAACTGTCCACGGGCGCCGACCCGTTGACGGCGGTGGGCACCACCCTGCGCACGGCCGGCCGTACAGTCCTCTTCTCCTCCCTCACGGTCGCGGTCTCCCTTGCGGCGATGCTGCTGTTCCCGCAGTACTTCCTGCGGTCCTTCGCCTACGCCGGCATAGCCGTGGTCCTGCTGGCCGCCGCGGCCGCGCTGATCCTGCTCCCGGCCGCCCTGGTGCTGCTCGGCCACCGGGTCAACTCCCTGGATCTGCGCCGCCTGTTCCGGCGCGGACGGGCGCCGAAGGCCTCCGGCGAGGAGGGCACGGCATGGGCGCGGATGGCGACCCTCGTGATGCGCCGGGCCCCGCTCTTCGCCGTGGCGACCACCGCTGTCCTGATCGTCCTCGGACTGCCCTTCCTGGGCGTGAAGTTCGGCACCGCGGACGACCGTCAGCTTCCCTCGACCGCAGAGTCCCACGTGGTCCAGCAGCACATCCGCGACGGCTTCCCGGGCAGCCCCGGCGGCGGCCTGGAGGTACTCGCCGAGGGCAGCTCGACCCCCGCCCAGTACACCGCGTACAAGGACCGGATAGCTGATCTGCCCGGCGTGCTGAGGGTCGACGGCCCGCTGGTGAAGGGAGAGTCGGCGTACTTCACCGTGCTGCCGAAGGGGGAGGCCGTGGACGACGCGGCCCAACGCCTGGTGGGTGAACTGCGCGCCACCCACGCCCCCTTCGCCACGAAGGTGACCGGCACGGCGGCCGTCCTGGTCGACTCCAAGCACGCGATAGCCGAGCACCTGCCCTGGGCGGCCGCCTTCATCGCGATCGTGACCCTGCTCCTGGTCTTCCTGCTGACCGGCAGCGTGCTGATACCGATCCAGGCGGTGGTGCTCAACGCGCTCAGTCTGACCGCCATGTTCGGCGCGGTGGTCTGGGTCTTCCAGGACGGCCACCTGTCCGGCCTGCTCGGCTTCACCAGCCCCGGCTCCATAGAGACCACCCTGCCGGTCCTGATGTTCTGCGTGGCCTTCGGCCTCTCCATGGACTACGGCGTCTTCCTGCTCTCCCGCATCAAGGAGGAGTACGACAGAACGGGCGACCACAATGAGGCGGTCCGCCACGGCCTGCAGCGCACGGGCGGCCTGATCACGGCGGCGGCGGTGATCCTGGCGGTGGTGATGGTCGCCATCGGGACCTCCCGTGTCACCAACACCAAGATGCTGGGCCTGGGCATCGCCCTGGCGGTGCTGATGGACGCGATGATCGTCCGGAGCCTGCTGGTACCGGCGGTCATGCGGCTGACGGGGCGGGCGACGTGGTGGGCGCCGGGGCCGTTGCGGAGGTTCCACGAGCGGTTCGGATTGAGCGAAGGGGGCGGGGAGCGCCCCGAAGGGGGCGCGGGGAACGGCGCGACCAGCCACGATGTACCCGCAGACACAAACGGCGATGGGAGCGCAGATGCGGGCAGTGGTGATCGAGAAATACGGGAGCCGGCCCGACGTACGTGACGTACCCGACCCTCGTCCCGCCGACCACGGAGTGGTCGTACGGGTGGAGGCCACCGGCCTCTGCCGAAGCGACTGGCACGGCTGGCAGGGCCACGACCCGGACATCACCCTGCCGCACGTACCGGGTCATGAACTCGCGGGCGTCATCGAGACAGTGGGCGCCCGAGTGACCGCCTGGCACCCCGGTGACCGCGTCACCGTCCCCTTCGTCTGTGCCTGCGGCAGCTGTGCGGCCTGCGCCGCCGGCGACCAGCAGGTCTGCGAGCGCCAGACCCAGCCCGGCTTCACACACTGGGGCTCCTTCGCCCAGTACGTGGCGCTGGACCACGCGGACGTGAACCTGGTGGCCATCCCGGAGGGCCTGTCGTTCGCCACCGCGGCAGCGCTGGGCTGCCGGTTCGCCACGGCGTTCCGTGCGGTCGTGCAGCAGGGCCGGGTGGCGGCGGGGGAGTGGGTCGCGGTGCACGGCTGCGGGGGTGTGGGCCTGTCCGCGGTGATGATCGCGGCGGCATCGGGGGCGCGGGTGATCGCGGTGGACGTATCGCCTCAGGCCCTGGACCTGGCGCGGAAGTTCGGCGCGGCGGAGTGCGTGGACGCGACACGGACACCGGACACGGCAGCGGCGATCCGCGAGCTGACCGGCGGCGGCGCGCAGTTGTCCCTCGACGCCCTCGGCTCGCCGGCCACCTGCGCCGCCTCGGTGAACGGCCTGCGCCGCCGCGGACGCCACATCCAGGTGGGCCTGCTCCCGTCAGCCACCGGCACGACCCCCGTCCCGATGGCCCGAGTGATCGCCCTGGAGCTCGAACTCCTCGGCAGCCACGGCATGGCGGCGCACACCTACCCGCCGATGCTGGAGCTGGTCAGGGCGGGCGTGCTGCGCCCCGACCTGCTGGTCACCTCCACCATCAGCCTGGACGCGACCCCCGGCGCGCTGGCGGCGATGGGGACGGCTCCGGGAGCGGGGGTGACGGTCATCGAGCCGTGGCTCGTGGACGCCCAGGGCGCGTTGCGTCGCTCATGAGACGACCGCGCCCCACTGGTCAGGTGGGGCACAGGTCCCTTTGCAGGAGGTCAGAAAGCCGGCAGGCCGCGAGGCCAGGTGGTCAGACGGTCAGGAAGCCGGGTGGTCACGGGGTTCGTCGTCTCTGCGGCCGCGGTTTCCGGGCCGGGAGGCGACCCAGGCCCGGACCGTGTCCGCGTACCAGAAGGGCTTGCCGCCCTCGACATGGTCGGGCGGCGGCAGCAGCCCGTGCTTGCGGTAGGACCGCACGGTGTCCGGCTGCACCCGGATGTGCGCCGCGATCTCCTTGTACGACCAGAGCTTTCGGTCGGGCATGGGTAGCACCTCCCCGCGCGCACCGCGGAGGCGGCCGGGGGCGGCCGTCGGGGGAGCCGGGCGCTGCGCTGGCGATCACAGATCTGTACCTGGTCAACGACGGAGCGTGAGGTGAGGGCAGGGTCTGTGGGACGGGTGTGACGCAAGCCTCGCGCACATGGGACACCCGTGACAGGGAAGTGATGGTTGTGACACGAGCGCCGCAAACGCGCGGGCGGGCTCAGAAGCGTGGTGGGTTGACATCGCCGAGGTGGGCCGGACCCGCTGCGCCGGGCCCGGCCCACCGGGCTCCCCCGCTTCCCCGTGGAGGTGCCGTCGGAGACCTCCCCCCGGGATCTCCCGCCGGACGATCAGGGTGCATTCAGCGCACCCTGCCGGTCTTGGAAAAAAGCGAACTTCGCGTGGACGTGAGCAACAGACTCGTCGCCTCGCCGGTCATCCGGTCCGCCGCAGGCGCACCCGGCTGGGACACCGGCGGAACCGCCCGGGCCATGGTGAATTCCCGCGGGGTGCACCCCGTCATGGCCTTGAACTCGCCGCTCAGATGCGCCTGGTCGTAGAAGCCGCAGATCGCCGCCGTCTCCGCCTGCCCGCGCCCCTGAGCCAGCAACCGCCGCGCCCGCTGCAGCCGCAGTACCCGTGCCGCGACCTTCGGCCCGAGCCCGATCTGCTCCCGGAACCGGTTCTCCAGCTGCCGTACGCTCCAGCCGACCTCGTCGGCGAGCGACCGCACCGGCACCGCACCCCACGTCCGTACCAGCTCCGACCAGGCCCGCACGACCCGTGCCGAACTCGCCGTCCCGGCCTGCGACCAGCGCACCAGTACTTCGTCGAGCAGCCCGAACCGCTGATCCCACCTCGGCAACGCGGCCAGCGCGGCGGAGAGTTCGCCGATGGTGCCCCGACGGTCGCCCGCTCGCCGCGTGCCCAGGGCGTGCGGGAGGTCGTCGGGGGCGAGGGTGCGGTCGACGAGTTCGTACAGCGGGGTGCCGAAGAGGGTGAACGCCGTCCACGGCATCATCAGCACCTCGATGCCCGACAGCCGCCCGCCGTGCTCACCGAGGGCGGGCGTGGTCGTCGGCCCGGCGAACACGGACACCAGCTCCACCGGCGCCCGCCCCGCCCGCGTCACCCTGACCGCCTGCTCGAAGCCGAGCATCAGCGTCGCCGCCCCGATCGGAGCCTCCAGCCGTCGTCGCGGCCGGTCCAGGGCAAGCCTGATCCCGCGGTAACTGATGACAGCGGGCCGCAACCGAGGATCGGGCCGAGCAAGTACGGTTTCCCACGATCCCCAGGGCCCTTGCCCGGACCGGGCATGCACGGCACTTGTCATCCACCTATGCTGCAACCCCCTTGGGGGCGCGGGACAGTGTCAATGTGCGACTCCGCCGCGTGGGCGCGACAAGCCACAAACAAGCAGCAGTCGCACAACCACAGAACCCGGCAGATCAGTGGGCGCCCACCCCTCCCTGGAGGGCTACGCTCCGCACGACCTCAAAAACGCCCGCGTCCGCCGAGCGATCGGCAACGGCTTGTCCGGCTCACAGGGATACATGTCCTGCTCCACGATCGCGAACAGATCGACGTCCAGCCGCTGAGCCGCCTCCAGCACGGGTCCAAGCGCAGGCACCCCAGCCGGCGGTTCACACATCACACCCCGCGCCACCGCAGGCCCGAACGGCACCTGGTTGGCCCGGACGTCGGCAAGAATCTCCGGGTCCACCTGCTTGAGGTGCAGATACCCGATCCGCTCCCCATACGTCTCGATCAGCTTGACGCTGTCCCCACCGCAGTACGCGTAGTGCCCCGTGTCCAGGCACAGCGACACCAGAGACGAGTCCGTACCGTCCAGGAAGCGGACGACGTTCTCCTCGCTGTCGATATGCGTGTCGGCATGCGGGTGGACCACGATCTGCAGCCCGTACCGCTCCCGCACCTCGTGCCCGAGCCGTTCGGTCAGCGAGGTCAGATTCCGCCACTGTTCGGCCGTGAGCGTGTCCGGCTCCAGCACCTCACCGGTCTTGTCGTCCCGCCAGAAGGACGGGATGACCACCAGGTGGGACGCGCCCATGGCCTGCGCGAGCACCGCGTTGTCCGCGACGTGCGCCCAGGTCTTCTCCCAGACCGCCTCGCCGTGGTGCAGGCCCGTGAACACGGTCCCCGCCGACACCTTCAGGCCACGCCTTGAGGTCTCCTCGGTGAGAACGGCCGGGTCGGTCGGCAGGTACCCGTACGGGCCCAGTTCGATCCACTCGTAGCCGG
The DNA here is from genome assembly GCF_053597275.1 of Streptomyces sp. NPDC001492. Taxonomy (NCBI): domain Bacteria; kingdom Bacillati; phylum Actinomycetota; class Actinomycetes; order Kitasatosporales; family Streptomycetaceae; genus Streptomyces; species Streptomyces sp. NPDC001492. The sequence continues at coordinate 119,731 of NZ_JBSFHW010000010.1, forward strand.
ACTGCGCGACCTCGTCGAGGAAGCGCTGCCAGGGGACCTGCTGCGGGTCGTCGGGGAACCACACACCCCAGGAGTCGGGAGCCGACCCGATCCGGATGCGGGACAGTGAGGAAGAGGAGGGCGACAACGACGTCATGCCGGTCAGCTTCCGTGGACGTAGTAAGCGCTGTCAAGGTCTCGTCCGAATGTCTGGACAAAACATTGACAGGGCTCCGTATGCGGGGCTAGAAACGCGGGGAGAGCCGTAACGAAGGGAAGCCGATGGCGTACGACCTGATCACCATGGGGCGGATCGGGGTGGACCTGTATCCGCTCCAGACCGGTGTCCCGCTGCCGCAGGTGACGAGCTTCGGCAAGTTCCTCGGCGGCTCGGCGACCAACGTCGCGGTCGCCGCGGCCCGCCTCGGACGCCGTACGGCGGTGATCACGCGCACCGGCGACGACCCCTTCGGCGCCTATCTGCACGAGGCCCTGCGGGACTTCGGCGTCGACGACCGCTGGGTCACCCCGGTCCCCGGCCTGCCCACCCCGGTCACCTTCTGCGAGATCTTCCCGCCGGACGACTTCGGGCTGTACTTCTACCGGCAGCCCAAGGCCCCCGACCTGGAGATGGACGCCCACGAGCTCGATCTCGACGCCATCCGCGAGGCCCGTGTCTTCTGGGTCACCGGCACCGGTCTGAGTGAGGAGCCCAGCCGTACGGCGACGCTGGCGGCCCTCGCGCATCGGGCCAAGGCCGGTACGACGGTCTTCGACCTCGACTGGCGCCCCATGTTCTGGCGTGACCCGGCCGCCGCCCGCCCCTTCTACCAGGAGGCCCTGCGGCACACCACCGTCGCGGTCGGCAACCTCGACGAGGTGGAGGTCGCCACCGGAGTGCGGGAACCGCAGGCCGCCGCGCAGGCGTTGCTGGACGCGGGTGTCGAACTCGCCGTCGTCAAGCAGGGCCCCAAGGGCGTCCTCGCCGTCAACAGCAAGGGCGAGTCCGCCGAGGTCCCGCCGCTCCCGGTGAACGTCCTCAACGGTCTCGGTGCCGGCGACGCCTTCGGCGGCTCCCTCTGCCACGGTCTGCTGGAGGGCCGGGACCTGGAGACGATCATGCGGCACGCCAACGCGGCCGGCGCGATCGTCGCCTCCCGACTGGAGTGCTCCTCCGCCATGCCGACGCCGGACGAGATCGAAGCCGCCCTCAAGGCCGGAGCCGTGCTGTGAGTACCCGCAAGCGCCGTCAGGGCGTGGACGAGACGGACGACACCGGCTGCCTGGGCATGACCGTGGTCCCGAGCAGGCAGACCCCAGCCGCGCCCCCGAGCGTCGACGTCGCCGAACTCGTCCGCATCCGTGCCCACCGCCCCGAGGCGATAGCCGAGGCCGCCGCCCGCCGCACCCGCAGGCCGCTCCTCGGCGACACCGGCCGTCTGATGATCGTCGCCGCCGACCACCCGGCCCGCGGCGCGCTCGGGGTCGGCGACCGCAGGTTCGCCATGGCCAACCGCGCCGACCTGCTGGAACGCCTCTGTCTCGCGCTCTCCCGGCCCGGCGTCGACGGCGTCCTCGCCACCGCCGACATCCTCGACGACCTGCTGCTCCTCGGCGCCCTCGACGGCAAGGTCGTCATGGGCTCGATGAACCGCGGCGGCCTCCAGGGCGCCAGCTTCGAGCTCGACGACCGCTTCACCGGCCACCGCGCCGAGGACATCGAGCGCCTCGGCTTCGACGCGGGCAAGCTGCTCCTGCGCATCGACTACGACGACCCGGGCTCCCTCACCACGCTGGAGTCCACGGCCCGCGCCATCGACGACATGGCCGCGCGCAGGCTGCCCGTCTTCGTCGAGCCGTTCATCAGCCGCCGTACGGACGAGGGCCGGCTCAAGAACGACCTTTCGGCGGAGGCGGTCACCAAGTCCATCGCCATCGCGTCCGGGCTGGGCGGCACCTCGGCCTACACCTGGCTGAAGCTGCCGGTCACCGAGAATCCCGACGACATGGCCGAGGTCATGGAGACCTCCACGCTGCCTGCCGTGCTGCTCGGCGGCGAGGTCGGCGACGACCAGGACGGGGCGTACGAGAAGTGGCGCGGCGCCCTCCAACTCCCCACCGTGCGCGGCCTGGTGGTCGGCCGTTCGCTGCTGTACCCGGCGGACGGCGATGTGACCGCCGCCGTGGACACCGCCGTAGGACTGCTGTGAGGACCGCATGACCGGCAACGACCTGTACGTCGCGCAGGGCACCACCGCGGATGCCGACTACACGCTCGACATCGACCCCAAGCGGGCCGGCTGGGCGTACTGCAGTCTGCGGATCGTCGAGCTGGAGCCGGGTGGCACGCACACCTTCACCACCGGCGACAGTGAGTGGATCGTGCTTCCGCTGCAGGGCGGATGTACCGTGCGCACAGCCGACGGCACAACGGACGAAGAGTTCCAACTCCTGGGCAGGGACAGCGTGTTCGCGTCGGTCTCCGACTTCGCGTACGCACCCCGTGACGCCCGGGTCCAGATCGCCTCCGGCGCGGGAGGCCGCTTCGCCCTGGCAGGAGCGAAGTGCGAGCGACGACTCCCCGCCCGCTACGGCCCCGCGCCGGAGGTCCCCGTCGAAGAACGAGGCAGCGGCAACCGGCTGCGGCACGTCCGCAACTTCGCCTCTGCCGACGCCTTCGACTGCGACAAGCTCATCGCCGTCGAAGTGATCACCCCCGGTGGCAACTGGTCCTCGTATCCGCCGCACAAGCACGACGAGCACCGGCCGGGCGTGGAGGCGGAGCTGGAGGAGATCTACTACTTCGAGATCGACGGCCCGAACGGTTTCGGCTATCAGCGCGTATCTCCCTCCCGTGAGGGCGGATCCGACGTCCTCACGGAGGTCCGATCCGGCGATGCCGTCCTCGTCCCCGACGGATGGCACGGCCCGTCCATCGCCCAGCCCGGCCACGACATGTACTACCTGAACGTCATGGCGGGCCCGGGCGAGACTCGGGAGTGGCGGATCTGCTTCCATCCGGAACATACGGAGGGTTACCGATGACGTCCTCAACGACGAGGCTCACGGTCGCGCAGGCACTCGTCCGCTTCCTGTCGGTCCAGTACACCGAGCGCGACGGCGTCCGGCAGCGGCTGATCGGCGCCACCTGGGGCATCTTCGGCCACGGCAACGTGGCGGGGATCGGCCAGGCACTCGTCGAGTACGCCGACGACATGCCGTACCACCAGGGCCGCAACGAACAGGCCATGGTGCACGCGGCGGTCGGTTACGCGAGGCAGTCGGGCCGCCTGTCCACCCACGCGGTGACGACCTCCATCGGTCCGGGCGCCACCAACCTCGTCACGGGCGCCGCCCTCGCGACCGTCAACCACCTCCCGGTCCTGCTCCTGCCGGGTGACGTCTTCGCCACCCGCCCCGCCGACCCGGTGCTCCAGCAGCTCGAAGTCCCCTACGCCGGCGATGTCTCGGTCAACGACAGCCTGCGGCCGGTCTCGAAGTACTTCGACCGCATCACCCGGCCGGAAGCCCTGATCCCGTCCGCCCTGAACGCCATGCGCGTGCTGACCGACCCCGTCGAGACCGGCGCCGTGACCCTGGCCCTCCCTCAGGACGTCCAGGCCGAGGCCCACGACTGGCCGGACGAGTTCTTCGCCGAGCGCACCTGGGTCGTACGGCGTCCGGGCGCCGACCCGGCCGAACTCGCCGAGGCGGTAGGGGTGATCAGGTCCGCCCGCAGGCCACTCGTCATAGCCGGCGGCGGCGTCCACCACAGCCGCGCCGAGGAGGCCCTCGCCGAGTTCGCCCAGGCCACCGGCATCCCGGTCGCCTCCACCCAGGCCGGCAAGGGCTCCCTGCGCCACGACCACCCGCAGGACGTCGGCGGCATCGGCCACACCGGCACGGCGACCGCGAACGAACTCGCCCGCACCGCCGACCTGGTCATCGGCGTGGGGACCAGGTACACCGACTTCACCACGGCCTCCGGCACCCTCTTCAGCGGCGAGGGCGTGCGCTTCCTCAACCTCAACATCGCGCCCTTCGACGGCCACAAGCTGGCCGGCCGGCCCCTGATCGCGGACGCCCGCAGCGGCCTCCAGGAGCTGACCGCGGCTCTGGACATGCATGCGTACGAGGTCCCGGCCTCCTACGTCACCGAGTACACCGAGGACAAGGAGCGCTGGGAACAGCGTGTCGACGCCTGCTACGAGGCCGACGAGCCGGACGTACGCCCGACGCAGCCGCAGGTCCTCGGCGCGCTGGACGCGCTCGTGGACGAGTCCGACGTGATCATCAACGCGGCCGGCTCCCTCCCCGGCGACCTGCACAAACTGTGGCGGGCGCGGTCGCGGGACCAGTACCACCTGGAGTACGGCTACTCCTGCATGGGCTACGAGATCCCCGCCGCGATCGGCGTGAAGCTGGCCGCACCGGACCGGCCCGTGTGGGCGCTGGTCGGCGACGGCACGTATCTGATGATGCCGACGGAGATCGTGACCGCCGTACAGGAGGGCATCGCGATCAAGATCCTCCTGATCCAGAACCACGGATACGCGTCCATCGGCGGTCTGTCCGAGTCGGTGGGCGGCGAGCGGTTCGGCACGGCGTACCGCTTCCGGTCCGACGACGGTACGTACACGGGGGCGCCGCTGCCCGTGGATCTCGCCGCCAACGCCGCCAGCCTCGGCATGCGCGTGCTGCGCGCGAAGACCGTGGCGGACCTGCGGACGGCGCTCGCGGAGGCGCGCGCCGCCGACACACCCACATGTGTCTACGTCGAGACCGAAACGGCCGACACTGTGTCGGGCCCGCCGCCCGCGCAGGCCTGGTGGGATGTACCTGTGGCCGAGACCGCGACCCGACCGTCGGCGGTGAAGGCCCGCGAGCTGTACGAACGGCACGTCTCGACCCGACGCCGCCATCTGTGAAGGAGTAACTGGGCATGACGAAGATCGTCAACCACTGGATCGGCGGCAAGTCCGTCGAAGGCGCGTCGGGCACGTACGGGCCGGTCACCGACCCTGCGACCGGCGCGGTCACCACGAAGGTCGCCTTCGCCTCGGTCGACGAGGTCGACGCGGCGGTCGCCGCCGCGAAGGACGCCTTCGCCACCTGGGGCACCTCCTCGCTCGCGAAGCGGACCTCGATCCTGTTCAAGTTCCGGGCGCTGCTGGAGGCCAACCGGGACGCGCTCGCCGAGCTGATCACCGCCGAGCACGGCAAGGTGCACAGTGACGCGCTGGGCGAGGTCGCGCGCGGCCTGGAGATCGTCGACCTGGCATGCGGGATCACCGTGCAGCTGAAGGGCGAGCTGTCGACCGAGGTGGCCAGCCGCGTGGACGTCTCGTCCATCCGCCAGCCGCTCGGCGTCGTCGCGGGCATCACGCCGTTCAACTTCCCGGCGATGGTCCCGATGTGGATGTTCCCGATCGCCATCGCGACCGGCAACACCTTCGTTCTCAAGCCCTCCGAGAAGGACCCGTCGGCGTCCATCAAGCTCGCCGAGCTGCTCGCGGAGGCCGGTCTGCCGGACGGCGTCTTCAACGTCGTGCACGGCGACAAGGTGGCCGTGGACCGCCTCCTGGAGCACCCCGACGTCAAGGCCGTCTCCTTCGTCGGCTCGACCCCCATCGCCCGCTACATCCACACCACCGCCTCCGCCAACCACAAGCGCGTGCAGGCGCTGGGCGGTGCCAAGAACCACATGCTGGTCCTGCCGGACGCCGACCTGGACGCGGCCGCCGACGCCGCCGTGTCGGCCGCCTACGGCTCCGCGGGCGAGCGCTGCATGGCCATCTCCGCGGTCGTCGCGGTCGGCTCCATCGGCGACGAGCTCGTCGACAAGATCCGCGAGCGCGCCGAGAAGATCAAGATCGGCCCCGGCAACGACCCGACGTCCGAGATGGGCCCGCTGATCACGAAGGTCCACCGCGACAAGGTGGCCTCCTACGTCACCGGCGCGGCGGCCGAGGGCGCCGAGGTGGTGCTGGACGGCACCGGGTACACCGTCGAGGGCTTCGAGGACGGCCACTGGATCGGCATCTCGCTCCTGGACAAGGTGCCCACATCCGCGAAGGCGTACCAGGACGAGATCTTCGGCCCGGTCCTCTGTGTCCTCCGCGTGGACACATACGAGGAGGGCGTGGCGCTGATCAACGCCTCGCCGTTCGGCAACGGCACCGCGATCTTCACCCGGGACGGCGGCGCCGCCCGCCGCTTCCAGCTGGAGATCGAGGCCGGCATGGTCGGCGTGAACGTCCCGATCCCGGTGCCCGTCGGCTACCACAGCTTCGGCGGCTGGAAGGACTCCCTCTTCGGGGACCACCACATCTACGGCAACGACGGCACGCACTTCTACACCCGCGGCAAGGTCGTCACCACCCGCTGGCCGGACCCGGCCGACGCCCCGGCGGGCGTGGACCTGGGCTTCCCGCGCAACCACTGACGCAGGAGTCAGGGGCCGTCCGTATAGCGGACGGCCCCATTTTTTTACGCCTCGGGACTACGGTTCCCGTACGAGCGAAAGGCTGCGAATTCCCGCATGGTGTGCCGTATCCGCGATCAAAGGCCGTTTTGATCTACGGATTTCGTAGGTAAACGGCTATTGACGCGCTGGTTTTCGTTGGGATTCCATCAGCGCAATCTGCTGCCCCTGGCGATCGGAACCGCGCATGACCGACACGCTCCGCCCCGTCGACACGGTCGTCGACGCGCCCCACGGCCCTCAGAAGCTCAAGCGCTCCATCGGTGTGGTGGGTGGAACACTGCTGACCCTCTCCTGCGTGACCCCGGCCTCCACGCTCTTCGTGGTCGTCCCGGACCTGTTCGGCTCGCTCGGCACCGCCACCGCCCTGACGATCGCCATCGGCTCCCTCCTCTGTATCGCCGTGGCGTTCTGCTACTCGGAGCTGGGCACCCTGATCCCCAGCGCGGGCGGCGAGTACGCGATGGTCTCGACGATGGCCGGACGGCTCGCGGGCTGGCTCGTCTTCGTGCTCTCCCTCCTGGTCGTCATGATCGTCCCGCCGGTGATCGCGATGGGCACGGCGGACTACCTGGCACCGGTCGTGCACCTCGACCCGGCGATCGCCGGCGCCGGCGTCATGCTGCTGGCGACGCTCGCCGGCCTGCTCGACCTGCGGGCCAACGCCTGGATCACCGGCATCTTCCTGGTCCTGGAGGTCATCGCGGCGGCCGTGGTGGCGGTCCTGGGCTTCGCACACAGCGAGCGGGGCGCCGGGAGCCTGGTCTCGATGAAGGTGGCGGGCTCCGGCGGCCACCCGGACACGGTGACGGCGATGCTGGTGGTCTCGGGCCTCGCGATCGCCCTGTTCGTCACCCAGGGCTTCTCGACCGCCGTCTACCTCTCCGAGGAACTGGAGCACCCGCGCCGCAACGTCGCCCGCACGGTCCTGGCCACCCTCGCCATCTCGACGGTGATCATCCTGGTCCCGGTGGTGGCGATCACCATGGGCGCCTCGGACCTCTCCACGCTGACCGGCGGTGACATCAGCTCCATGGTCACCGCCTGGTCCAACTCCGCGGTCGGCACCTTCGTCAGCCTCTGCGTGGCCCTCGCGATCATCAACGCGGGCATCGTCATGGTCATCCAGAACTCCCGTGTCCTGTTCGCCTCGGCCCGCGACAAGGCCTGGCCGGAGCCCGTCAACAACGTCTTCGCCAAGCTGGGCCGCTTCGGCTCCCCCTGGGTCGCCACCCTCGCCGTCGGAGTCCCGGGCGCCCTGCTCTGCTTCGTGAACCTGGACACCCTGTACGGCGTCACGGGCGTCTCGGTGACGGGCATGTACCTCCTGGTCGCGGTGGCCGCCCTCCTCTCCCGCCGCGGCTCCCACAAACACACCCCCGCCTGGCGGATGCCTCTGTGGCCCGCCATGCCGGTGCTGCTGATCGCGGTCCTGGCGTACATCCTGAGCCAGCAGGAGACGAGCTACCTGCTGTGGACGGGCGGCATCACGGCGGCAGCGACCCTGTACTGGGCCTTCTACCTCCGCCCGCGCAGGGACACGCGGTGGCTGGTCTCACTCCCCGAGGACGAGCGGCTTTAAGGGGCGCGGGGAACGGCGCGACAAGCCACGATGCACCCGCACTCGGCCCATTACAGAAGCGACCGGGCTCGTAGCCGTACAGCAAGCGCGGTACACGGCATTCCACCCGTACTCCCGCGGGAGGGCGCACCCTTCACCCCCGGGGCTGCCCCCACTGTCAGAGACGCCCCGTACCGTTGAGACATGGATCTTCGACTGCCCCGCCTGCGAGGGCTGCTTCGGGGGCCCCGGAGGCTGCTCGCCGCCGGGGCCGCCGTCGTCGTACTCGCAGGCGCGGGAACGTGGACGGCCGTCGCCTCGGACGACAAGGCCCCGGTGCAGCGGACCGACCGCGTCATGGCGATGGACGGGGTGCGGATCGACACCTCGTACTTCACCCCCGCCTCCACCGGCGGACGCCACCCCGCCGTCCTGCTCGCCCACGGCTTCGGCGGCAGCAAGCAGGACGTCCGGCAGCAGGCGGAGGACCTGGCGAGAGACGGTTACGCGGTGCTCACCTGGTCGGCCCGCGGCTTCGGGAAGTCCACCGGCAAGATCGGACTGAACGACCCGAAGGGCGAGGTCGCCGACGTCTCCAAGCTGATCGACTGGCTCGCTGAGCAGCCCGAGGTCCAGCTCGACAAGCCCGGCGACCCCCGCGTGGGCGTCGCGGGCGCCTCGTACGGCGGCGCGATCTCCCTGCTGGCAGCGGGGTACGACCACCGGGTGGACGCCACGGCCCCGGCGATCACGTACTGGAACCTGGCGGACGCCCTGTTCCCGAACGGCGTCTTCAAGAAGCTGTGGGCGGGCATCTTCATCAACTCCGGCGGCGGCTGCGGCAGGTTCCAGCCCGAGCTGTGCCGGATGTACGAGCGGGTCGCGGAGTCCGGCAAGCCGGACGCCCAGGCGCGGGAGCTGCTGGCCGCCCGTTCCCCCTCCGCCGTCGCCGACCGCATCAAGGTGCCCACGCTCCTGGTGCAGGGCCAGACGGACTCCCTCTTCCCGCTCGGCCAGGCGGACGCGGCGGCGAAGGCCATCCGTGCCAATGGCGCCCCGGTCGACGTCGACTGGATCGCCGGCGGACACGACGGCGGCGACATGGAGACGAGCCGCGTCCAGACACGCGTGCGTGCATGGTTCGACCAGTACCTCAAGGACGAGAAGGGCACGGACACGGGCCCGGCCTTCCGCATCACCCGCACCGGAGGCGTCGACTCCACGGACGGCGCGGCCGTGCTGCGGGGAGCGACCGACGACACGTACCCGGGCCTGGAGAGCGGACAGCGCTCCGTGCCGCTCAGGGGCTCGCGGCAGAGCTTCGCCAACCCTGCGGGTGCCAGTCCGCCCGCCGTCTCCGCCCTGCCCGGCCTCGGCGGTTCCGGCGGCCTCGCCCAGCTGTCCTCGCTCGGCGTCGGGGTGTCGCTGGACTTCCCCGGCCAGTACGCGCGATTCGAGTCGGCACCGGTGAGCAGCGGCCTGCGGATCACGGGATCGCCCACGGTCACCGTGCATGTGAAGTCGACGAGCGACGACGCCGTCCTGTTCGGGAAGGTGTACGACGTCGGTCCCGGCGGCGGCACCCCCGTGCTGCCCTCGCAACTGGTGGCGCCCGTCCGCGTCGAGGGCGCCAAGTCCGGCAAGGACGTCACAATCACGCTCCCGGCCGTCGACCACGAGGTCGAGCAGGGCCACCGGCTGCGCCTGGTCCTCGCCTCCACCGACCTCGGCTACGCCTCCCCGGCCGCCCCGGCGACGTACACCGTCTCCCTCAAGGGCGACCTGAAGGTGCCGACGGCACCCGGCGTGACGACCGCGGCCGCGCCGCTGCCGTCCTGGGTGTGGTGGCTCCCGCTGGCCGGCGCGGTGCTCGCCCTGGCCCTGCTGCTGACCGGCCGCCGCCGCACGATCGCGCCGTCCCCGGCTCCCGAACTGGCCGAAGTGCCGCTCCAGATCACGGACCTGAGCAAGCGGTACGCCAAGTCGGCGGACCGCTACGCGGTACGGGACCTGTCCTTCCGTGTGGACAAGGGCCAGGTCCTCGGTCTCCTCGGTCCCAACGGCGCGGGCAAGACGACGACCCTGCGCATGCTGATGGGCCTGATCAGGCCGGACGGCGGCGAGATCCGCGTCTTCGGCCAGGCGATCCGTCCCGGCGCCCCGGTCCTGTCCCGGGTCGGCGCGTTCGTGGAGGGCGCGGGTTTCCTCCCGCACCTGTCCGGCCGCGAGAACCTGGAGCTGTACTGGCAGGCGACGGGCCGCCCGCCCGAGGACGCCCACCTGGACGAGGCCCTGGAGATCGCGGGCCTCGGCGACGCGCTGGCCCGCGCGGTCCGCACCTACTCCCAGGGCATGCGCCAGCGCCTGGCCATCGCCCAGGCCATGCTCGGCCTCCCGGACCTGCTCATCCTCGACGAACCGACCAACGGCCTCGACCCGCCCCAGATCCGCGAGATGCGCGAGGTGCTGATCCGCTACGCGGCGGCCGGCCGCACGGTGATCGTCTCCAGCCACCTCCTGGCAGAGGTCGAACAGTCCTGCACCCACCTGGTCGTCATGGACCGCGGCCGCCTGGTCCAGGCAGGCCCGGTCGCCGACATCATCGGCTCAGGCGACACCCTCCTGGTCGGCCTGGCCTCCGACATCCCGGACCCGCTGCTGGAGAAGGTAGCGGCCCTGCCGGGCGTCGAGTCGGCGGTACGGACGGACGGGGGCCTCCTGATCCGGCTCGCTCCCGGCGAGGGGGCCGTCTCGGGCGGGGGCGGCGAAGTCACCTCCGGTGCGGCAGCGGATTTCAGGGGCGCGGAGCTGCTTCCATCAGCGGCTCCGCCGCGGGGCGCGACCAGCCACGACGGCGCCGCAGACGAACAACCCCACACAGCGACCCTCACCGAACCGACCCCAGCCGCCCGCACGGGCACGGGCACCGCCGCCGGCCTCCTGGTCGAGCTGGTGCGCCTAGAAGTACCGGTCACCTCACTCGGCCCCCACCGCCGCCTGGAGGACGCCTTCCTCACCCTGATCGGAGGTTCCGCATGAGCACGCTGGCCGAGCACACCGAGCCCCATCACGCCGCCTCCGGTTACCGGGCCGCCCGCACGCTGCCCCTACGGGTCGAGCTGGTCCGGCAGCTGAAGCGGCGCCGGACGCTGATCATGGCGGGGATCCTCGCCGCGCTGCCGTTCGTGCTGCTGATCGCGTTCGCGATCGGCGGCGACCCGGGCGGCCGCAACGGCCAGGTGACGCTGATGGACACGGCCACCGCGTCGGGAGCCAACTTCGCCGCCGTCAACCTCTTCGTCTCCGCGGGCTTCCTGCTCGTCATCCCGGTCGCCCTGTTCTGCGGGGACACCGTGGCATCCGAGGCGAGCTGGTCCTCCCTGCGCTATCTGCTGGCCGCACCCGTCCCACGGGCCCGCCTCCTGTGGTCCAAGCTGGTCGTAGGACTCGGCCTCAGCCTGGCCGCGATGATCCTGCTCCCGGTGGTGGCCCTGGCCGTGGGCACGGCCGCCTACGGCTGGGGCCCGCTCCGGATCCCCACCGGCGGTGCGCTGGACTCGGGGACGGCGGCCCAGCGCCTGCTGGTGGTCGTGGCGTTCATCTTCGTGTCCCAACTGGTCACCGCGGGGCTGGCGTTCTGGCTCTCGACGAAGACCGACGCGCCCCTCGGGGCGGTCGGCGGCGCGGTCGGACTCACCATCGTCGGCAATGTCCTGGACGCCGTGACGGCCCTCGGCCACTGGCGTGACTTCCTGCCCGCGCACTGGCAGTTCGCCTGGGCGGACGCCGTCCAGCCGCACCCCGAGTGGTCCGGCATGATCCAGGGCACGGCGATTTCCATAACGTACGCGCTCGTGCTGTTCGCCCTGGCCTTCCGGGGTTTCGCCCGCAAGGACGTGGTCTCCTAGGTCAACGGAGGATCACCCACCGGTCTCGGCCGGCCATGATCGTGGCCGTCTTGAGACTCATCCGCAACGCCCCGTGCCGCACATTCCGACCCCCTGCGCCGTCACAGTCACAGACGTCGGCGTCAACACACCAAGGGGGCACGGAAGATGGAGCGGTACCGAACACCACGCCCGGGTACGCCACACCGCCGCACCCGACGGCTGCGCGCCGCCCTCCTCGCCCTCACGGCGACGAGCGGCCTGCTGCTCACGGCCTGCGGTGCGGGCGGCGGCTCCGAGAGCAGCAGCAACAACGCTTCGGACGGCTCGCACGGGACGGGCTTCCCGGCCCCTGCCGCCCCGACGGCCGGCGAGCAGCAGGGCGAGGACCGGTTCGCCGGCCCGTCCCCGACTCCGGACGATCACCTCTCCACCTTCGCCCTGGACGTCGACACGGCCTCCTACGGCTATGCCCGCCGCACCCTCGCCGCAGGACAGCGCCCCGACCCGGCGACCATCCGCCCCGAGGAGTTCGTCAACAGCTTCCGCCAGGACTACGAACGCCCCGACGGCAACGGCTTCACGGTCACCGTCGACGGCGCCCGCACCGACGAGAAGAACTGGTCCCTGGTCCGCGTCGGCCTCGCGACCCGCCCGGCCACGGAGACCGGCCGGCGCCCGCCCGCAGCCCTCACCTTCGTCATCGACATCTCGGGCTCCATGTCCGAGCCCGGCCGCCTCGATCTCGCGCAGAAGTCCCTGGACACGATGACGGACCGGCTGCGCGACGACGACTCGGTCGCCCTCGTCACCTTCAGCGAGAAGGCCGAGCAGGTCCTGCCGATGACCCGCCTCGGCGGCCACCGCGGCGAGATCCACGACGCGATCGACGGACTGGAGCCGACCTACTCCACCAACCTCGGCGCGGGCGTCGAGACCGGCTACGCCACCGCCGTCGAGGGCCGCCGCAAGAACGCCACCAACCGCGTCGTCCTCATCTCCGACGCCCTCGCCAACGACGGCGACACCGACCCGGACTCGATCCTGGACCGCATCTCCTCGGCCCGCCGCGAGTACGGCATCACCCTCTTCGGCGTCGGCGTCGGCAGCGACTACGGAGACGCCCTCATGGAACGCCTCGCCGACAAGGGCGACGGCCACACCGTGTACGTCTCGAAGGAGGACGAGGCCCGCAAGGTCTTCTGCGAGCAGCTCCCGCAGAACATCGACCTGACCGCCCGCGACGCCAAGGCCCAGGTCGCCTTCGACCCCGCCACGGTCGCCGAGTTCCGCCTCGTCGGCTACGACGACCGCCGGGTCGCCGACGACGACTTCCGCAACGACCGCGTCGACGGCGGCGAGGTCGGCCCCGGCCATACGGTCACCGCCCTCTACGCCGTCCGCACCAGGCCCGGCGCCGACGGCCACCTCGCCACGGCCACCGTCCGCTGGCTCGACCCCGACACCCGCGACCCGCACGAGAAGTCCGGTGAACTGGAGACCGGCGCCCTGAGCGACTCCCTCCGGGAGGCGAGCCCCCGCTTCCAGGTCACCGCCGTGGCCGCCTATTTCGCCGACGCCCTCCGCCAGGGCGACGAACACTGGCGCTCCCTCCCCGGCGACCCCGGGCTGAGCGAACTCCGCGCCCGTGCCGAGCAGTTGTCGAAGAAGACCGAGGACAAGGACGTACAGCAGCTCGCCGACGCGATAGGACAGGCGGACCGAGGCCAGGGCTAGAACATCAGTCCCGCCGGTGTCGCCCCATTGACCTTTCCTTACTTGTGAGTAAGTTGACCTCCCAGTCAGAGCCGACCGGGAGCCGTCATGGGCGTACGCAAGGACCTGAAAAGGGCAAAACGGCGCACCGACCTCGCGTCCCGCACCAGGGTCGAGGTCGTCAGGGACGAGGACGGAGTCGTGCGCGAGGCCCGCACCCCCGCCCTCGCCCCGCGCCCGGCCACCGGCAGCACCGCCGACCTCCCCTTCACCAACGCGGCCGAGGCCCCCGACGCCGTGGTGCTGCGCCGCCGGCACGACGACGGCACCTGGCGGCCGGTGACCGCGGCCGCCTTCGCCCGCGAAGTCACCGCCGTGGCCAAGGGGTTGATTGCCGCGGGCCTCGAACCGGGCGGCCGGGTCGCCGTCATGTCCCGTACCCGCTACGAGTGGACGGTCCTGGACTTCGCCATCTGGGCGGCGGGCGGCCAGACCGTCCCGATCTACGCCACGTCCTCCGCCGAGCAGGTGGAGTGGATCGTCCGCGACTCGGACGCCCGCTTCGTCATCACCGAGACCGCCGAGAACGCCGCCACGGTGACGACGGGGACCGCCCGGCACGAACGGCAGCCGCGCATCTGGCAGCTGACGCCGACATCGGCGACCGCCGCGGAGGGAGGCGCCATGACCGACCTCGTCACTCTCGGCCGCCACCTCCCCGACGAGGAGGTCACCAAGCGCCGTACCGCCCTCACCCCCGGCGCGATCGCGACGATCTGCTACACCTCCGGCACCACCGGCAAACCGAAGGGCTGCGTCCTCACCCACGCCAACCTGCACGCCGAGGCCGCCAACACGGTCGAGCTGCTCCATCCGATCTTCAAGGAGGTCACCCGCCAGGTCGCCTCCACCCTTCTCTTCCTGCCGCTCGCCCACATCCTCGGCCGCACCCTCCAGATCGCCTGTCTGATGGCCCGCATCGAGATCGGCCACTGCCCCGGCATCAAGCCCGAGGAACTGCGGCCCGCCCTCAAGGAGTTCCGCCCGACCTTCCTGGTCGGCGTCCCGTATCTCTTCGAGAAGATCCACGACACGGGCCGTGCGACCGCCGAGAAGATCGGCCGCGGTGCCTCCTTCGACCGCGCGGACCGCATCGGCGTCCGCTTCGGCCAGGCGTACCTGGACAAGTTCCTGGAGACCGGCAAGGGCCCGAGCCCCGCCCTCTACGCCGCCTGGGCCCTGTACGACCTGCTGGTCTACCGCCGCATCCGCAAGGAACTCGGCGGCCGTATGCGGTACGCCATCAGCGGCGGCTCCCCGCTCGACCGCAAGCTCAACCTGTTCTTCTACGCCGCCGGAATCATCGTCTACGAGGGCTACGGCCTGACGGAGACGAGCGCCGCCGCCACGATCGTCCCGCCCCTGGGGCCCCGCCCGGGCACGGTCGGCGTCCCGGTCCCCGGCACCGCGGTGCGGATCGCCGACGACGGGGAGGTGCTCATCAAGGGCGGCGTCGTCTTCGGCGCGTACTGGAACAACCCGGCCGCCACCGACGCCGTCCTGCGGGACGAGTGGTTCGCGACCGGTGATCTCGGCTCCCTCGACGAGGACGGCTATCTCACCATCACCGGCCGCAAGAAGGACATCCTCGTCACCTCCGGCGGCAAGAACGTCTCCCCGGCCGTACTGGAGGACCGGCTGCGCAGCCGCCCGCCGATCGGCCAGTGCATCGTCGTCGGCGACAAGCGTCCCTTCGTCGCCGCCCTCATCACCCTCGACCCCGAGGCCGTCGCCCACTGGCTGACGGTCCGCAAGCTGCCCGCGGACACCCCGATGTCCGAGGTCGTACGCGATCCGCGGATGCGCGCCGACGTTCAGAGGGCCGTGGACTACGCCAACGAGGCCGTCTCCCGCGCCGAGTCGGTCCGTGCGTTCGCCCTCGTCGAGGGTGAGTTCACGGAGGACAACGGATTGCTCACCCCGTCGTTGAAAATCAAGCGGCACGCCGTGACGGCGGCGTACGCGGAGGAGATCGAGGCGCTGTACGGCGGCTGAGGGCCGGCCCCGGTCACTCGTGCGGGTGATCCGCGGCCAGCTGTCTGACTCAAGTGACGCAATTAAGTGATATATGACTATGTGTCATTAATGTGCGGAATTGCGGCAAAGGAGGATGAATGAGCCCTCATCGCCGCCGGTCCGCCCACAGGCGACTGGCGATTCTCACCGTCGCAGCGCTCGCGTCAGCCGCGCTCGCCTGGGGCCCGGCCTCCCCGGCCGACGCCGCACGGCATCCCGGCCGGCCCGGCCCGCCCCCGAACGACGCGCGCGCCTACTCGGTGGCGGACGTGCGGCGGGCCGCGTTCGGCGCGTTCCTCGACTCCGAGCCCGAAGGGCTGGTCCGCCTGAGGGAGTTCAGCGGCTGGCTGGGCGGCACCGAACTGCGCGTGGGGCACACCTATCTGCCGGGCGACGTGTGGGAGAACATCGAGGGCGGCTACGGCTTCCTCGACAGCTGGGCCAAGTGGCGGCTGGCCAAGCCCGACCGGCTGCTCGTGCTCAACGTCCCGCTGATGGAGCACAACGAGGCGCAGGTCTCCGACATCGCCGTCGCACGGCTGCTGCGGCGTGCCGCGGCCGGCGAGTTCGACGGGCACTTCCGGCTGCTGGCACAGCGCCTGGTCGACCTGGGGGCGACGGACACGGTCCTGGTGCTCGGCTGGGAGATGAACGGCGTCACGTACACCCACCGCTGCGGCCCCGACCCGGAGGACTGGATCCGGTACTGGCGGCGCATCGTCACCGTCATGCGCTCCATTCCCGGCCAGAGGTTCAGGTTCGACTTCGCCCCGAACCGGGGGCAGGACGCGATTCCGTGGTCGAAGTGCTATCCCGGCGACGACTTCGTCGACATCGTCGGCATGGACTCGTACGACCAGCCGCGTGGCGCGTCGTTCGACGAGCAGGTGTCGGAGCCCTACGGTCTGCAGTTCCACGTGGACTTCGCGCGGCAGCACCACAAGCCGATCTCGTATCCGGAGTGGGGTCTGTACCGCAACGGCGACAACGTCACGTACATGCTGCGCATGCTCGCCTGGATGGACGAGCACAAGCCGCTGTACAACACGATCACCGACTACTGCCCGCACGGCGTGTGGCTGTGCACCGAGAATCCCCGGGCCGCCGCCACCTACCGTGCGGTGCTGGCCAGTTCCCTGCTGCCGGAGCCGACGCCGTTGCCCGTCGTGCCCGTCCCGCCCGTTCCCGTGATCCCCGCGCCACCGGAGCCGACCCCGGTGCCGTTGCCGACGCCGGTGCCCACGCCCCCGGCACCGGCAGTTCCCGAGCCTGCGGCGCCGACCCCGCCGGTGCCCGCCGTGCCCACGCCGCCCGTCACCCCGCAGATCCCGCCCGCCCCCTCGCCCTGAGGCGGTGCTACCAGTGGTCCTTGGAGTCGGGGACCATGCGCCGGACCGACTTGGCCCCGCACCGGGCGGCGGCCGCGCAGAGGGTGGCCGCCAGCAGCGGCGCCGTGCGCCGTCCGGCCAGCAGGAAGCGCTGGTTGTAGACCGTGTCGGGGCACCAGCGGTACTTGTGCGGCTCGTCGCCGCGCATCAGGCTCAGCACCCGGCCCTCCTCGGCGGACGCGACATGCTCGGTGGAGGCGCGCAGCAGCATCGTCGCCACATCCACCTTGCGCTCCCGCAGCCCCGGGTGGAAGCCGTACATGTAGTCGCCCAGCAGCTGCCCCGACAGCAGATGCAGGTTGACGGCCACCACCGCGCCCTCGAGGAGGAACTCCGTCACCGAGGCCTGCCCCGAGCGGGCCATCGGGACCACCGACCGCACGAGGTGCTCCAGGAACTGCGGCCGGGTGTGCTCCGGTGTCATCTTCTTGCCCTGCCACTGCAGACGGTGCAGCTCCAGCAGCCGCCGCAGCGCGGTCTCCGTCTCGTCGTGGCCGACGACCCGCCACTCGACGCCGAGCCGGCCCAGCTTGTTCACCTTGTTGCGCACCCGCTGGGCGCGCGTCGGCGGCAGCCGCTTGACCAGCTCGGTCATCGGCAGGGCGGGCAGTTCCAGGCAGGTCGAGTCGCGCAGCCTGCGGCGTGGACCGCGCCAGCGGCCGTAGACCTGCTCCACCGCGCTGCCCGGCCGGACCTCCCGGAAGTCGATCAGCGCGGTGCGGGCCGCGTCGGCCAGCGCGTCGGCCAGGGCCCGGCTGCCGTGCTCGGCCTCCTTCTCGTCGAGCAGTACGTCGCAGAAGTCGGAGATGGCGCCGCCGATGGGCACCAGCTTCGGCAGTGGCCGCCGTACCCGCATCAGCGGTGCGGCGGCCACCAGTTCACCGCCCCGGCGCACCAGGAACAGCCGCAGCCCGTCGGGTGTGCCGTACGAGAGCCACCAGGAGTGCAGCCAGGCGTGGCTCTGGAACGGTGTCGCCGAGGGGCAGGCGTCGTGCAGCCGTCCCCATTCCCCGGCCAGCGCGGCGAACGTGCGCTCGTCGGTGCACAGTTCCACCGAGAGCGTATGGCCGGACGCGGTCATCCGAGGGTCCCGCGGGCGTCCACGGCATGGGTCGGGGCGGGCACCGTCGGCTGGCCGGGGCCGTCGTCGTCCGCCCTGCGCCGCGGCCGTGCCAGCAGGGCGAGTCCGCCCAGCAGACCTCCGGCGCACGCGCCCACGAGCGAGGTCAGCTTCCAGGACGCGGACGACGGCTGGGCGGGCCGCATCGCGCGGGCGAGCGGTTCGAGCCGGATGCCGGTGCCGGCCTTGGTGTGGGCCGCCTGCGTGACCAGCACACCGGACACGGCGTTGGCGATGTCCGCGGCCTGGGCGGGGTTCGACGAGGTCGCCGAGACCGAGACCATCGGGGCGTCCGGCGAGGTCGCGACCTGCACGCTCTTGCGCAGGAACGCGGCCGGTACGCCCGCCTCGACCTGCGCGTCCCCGAGCACCGCGAGCTGCGGGGCGACCCGGCCGTACGCCTGCGCGAAGCCGAGCGCGTCGGCGCAGTCGACGTCGGAGCGGCCGCCGGCCGCCACGGCGACGACGGAGCTCGTCGCCGTGTACTGCGGCGGTTTCACCAGTCCGTACGTGCCGCCGGCCACGGCACCGAGCAGCGCGCCGGCCGGCAGCAGCCACCACGAGGGCAGCCGCCTCACACGGGCACGCTCACGGCGCGGCAGGCGGGCACGCTGAACGGGGTTGTCGGTCATGGAGCACTCACTTCCAGGGTCGAGCCGGCCACAGCGGCCGTGTAGACATCCATCAACTGCCGGGCGCTGCACGCGATGTCGTAGTGGTGCACGGCGTCCGGGACGCATCGCTCGCCCGGCCCCGCCGCCCGCAGCCGCAGCAGCTCCCGTACGTACGCCCCGGTGGAGCCGGTGACGCGCCGGGCGCCGGGTGCCGCCCGAGGCGGCAGGTCCTCGACGGCGGGGCAGCTCGCGTACAGCACGGGCAGCCCGGCCGCCAGCGCCTCCACCACGGCCAGTCCGAAGGCCTCCTGCGGCGACGGCGAGACGAGCACATCCATCGCCGACAGCAGGTCGGCCAGCCCGGGCGTGTCGTCGCGGGGACCCGGCAGATACGGCCGCTCGCCCGTCAGCACCACCCGGTCCGCGACCCCCAGCGCCCGCGCGGTGCGCCGCAGCGCCGTCTCCTCGGGCCCGCCGCCCACCAGCAGCAGCCGTACGTCAGCGGGCAGCCGGGACAGGGCGCGCAGCAGCAGGTCGAAGCGTTTGCCCGGGGTGAGGCGCCCCACCCCGCCGACGACGTACGCGTCCTCGGGCAGCCCGTAGTGCAGCCGTGCCTCCTTGCGGGCCACCTCGTCGAAGCGGAACCGGGGCGCGTCGATGCCGTTCGGGATGACGCGGATGCGTGTTCCGGGCACGCCCCAGCGGCGCAGCCGCTCGGCCACCGTCGGCGAGACGGCGACCGTGGCGCGGCCCAGGCGCTCGCCGGCCAGGTACAGGCCGCGGACGCCCGCGGTCAGCGGCCGGCCCTCCAGCGCTGTCTCGCCGATCGAGTGCTCGGTGGCCACCACCGCCCGGACTCCCGCGAGCCGCGCGGCGATCCGGCCGTAGAGACAGGCCCGGTACAGATGGGTGTGGACGAGGTCGTAGCCGCCGGTGCGGATCAGCCGGGTCAGCCGGGGCAGCGCACCGAGGTCGCGGTTGCCGCCCATGCCGAGGTGGATGACCCGGACCCCGTCGGCGGCCAGGCCCGCGGCGACCGGTCCGGGGTTGGTCAGGGTCACCACGTCGCACTGCGCGGGAAGGTGCCGCAGCAACAGGCGCAGCTGCTGTTCCGCTCCGCCGACGCCGAGGCCGGTGATGATGTGCAGGGCCCTCACACGGCCTCCACGGAGCGGCCGAAGAACCGGGCCAGGCGTCGCTTCAGCTCCAGCCGTACGACGGTGTCGATCTCCCCGACGTGGATGCGGGGCAGCGCGAAGTCCCCGCAGCCGTCCGGACCGGGGGTGATCGCGCAGGCGTAGCGGTAGCCGGCCAGGCGCACGGCGGCGGCGACGCGCTCGTCGAGATACCCGTACGGGTAGCAGAAGCCCTCCACGTCGGTACCGGTGATCCCGGCGAGCAGATGGCGGCTGTCGTGGACCTCGGAGCGCAGCACCTCGTCGGTGGCCTTGGTCAGGTCCAGGTGGGTCAGGCCGTGCGAGGCGACCTCCATGCCCGCGGCCACCGCGCGGCGGATGCCGTCCGCGTCCAGCAGCGGCTTGCGCGGTCCGAGCGGCTCCCATGCGTTCTCGCCGCCGAGCCGCCCGGGCAGCACGAACACGGTCGCCGTGAAACCCCAGCGGCACAGCACGGGCAGCGCGTCGCCGGTGAAGTCGGCGTATCCGTCGTCGAAGGTGAGCCCCACCAGGCCGCGCTCGGTGCCACGGGCGCGCGCCGAGAGGAGTTCGCGCATGCTCACCCCGCGCAGGCCGCGGCTCGACATCCAGGCGAACTGGCGGTCGAGGCGGGCGGGGGAGACGGTGACGTTGTAGGGGTCGTCCGGGCAGTCCGAGACGGAGTGGTACATGGCCACCCAGACGGCGGGACCCCGCTTGGACCGTCTTCTCGCGGACGATCTGGGATCGGGTTCGGCCTTGCGCGGGGCAGCGGAGACGTCAGCGACCATGACCCAGCTTTCGTGTGACGGAATGACGGAGTGACTGAGCGACGGGAAGCAGAAGAGACCGGGCGTCCGCCGCGTCGAGGGCCCAGGCCAGCAGCAGGAAGACGACGGTCACGCAGATGCAGCAGGCGGCGACGGCCGCCGCGGGTGAGGTGAACAGCCCGGCCACCACAAGTCCGGCCCCGGTGGCGCACACGGCCGCGCACACCGGCCTGACCAGTTCGGCGACGACCCGGCGCACGCGCACCGGCACATTGCGCGGGCCCAGGCCGTGCAGCATGAGCAGCGCGGTGAGGGTGATGCCGGTCGCGTTGGCCGCGGCGATGCCGCAGGCACCCCAGGGCCGTACGGCCCAGGCGCCGATGACGACGGTGGCGAGCGCCCCCACGCCCATCGCGCCGAGCGGGAACCAGGTGGTGCGGCCGGCCGCGAAGTACGACCGCACGAGCGCCCCGACGAGCGTCTGCCCGAGCAGCCCGGCCGCGTACACCCGCATCACGGCGGCGGTCGCGGCGGTGTCCTGCGCCGTGAACGCCCCGCGCTGGAAGAGGAGTCGGACGATCTGCGGAGCGCAGGCCACCACCATCGCGGCGCCGAGCAGAACGAGGCAGGCCATCAGCAGCACGTCCCGCTCGACCCGGTCCCGGGCCCGCCGCGTGTCGCCCTCGGCGATGGCCTGCGCCACCACCGGGAAGGTGACGATGCACACCATCATGGACAGCGACATCGGCAACTGCGCGACCTTCTGGGCGTAGTTGAGGTGCGAGATGGCCCCGGCGGGCAGCGCGGACGCGAAGTGCCGCTCGATGAGCACCTGCGACTGCCGGCACAGCGCGAACAGCAGGACCGCGCAGACGAGGCCCGGCGCGAGCGGCCGCCCGCCGTCGTCCTGGTACCCGCGGTCGTTCCGGCCGGGCCGCCCCGCGAGCCGGCGCACCAGCGACGGAGTCTGTACGGCGACCATGAGGCACCCGCCGAGCGCCACCCCGAGGGCGGCGGACCGCACGCCCCAGTGCACACCGAGGACGAACATCGTCGAGATGATCGCCACGTTGTACGCGATGTAGATCGCGCCGGGCGCGAGATACGAACGGTGGGCGCGCAGCGCGGCACTGCAGTACCCGGCAAGACCGAAGCTCAGTACGCAGGTCGCGGTCAGCCGGGTGCAGGCGATCGCGAGCGACGGGTCGGGCAGACCGGGCGCGAGGGCCGCCACCAGCAGCGGCGCCCCGGCCATCAGCGCGGCGGCCGTGGCGGCGAAGGCGAGGCACAGCCGCGGCAGCGAGGCGGCGACCAGGGCGCGCACCGGGTCGGGGGTGCCGTTCCCGAGCGCCCGCCGGGCCAGCGCCACGCTGAACGCGGGCACCAGCACGAACGCCATGCCCTCCTCGATCAGCAGCGTCGCCGCCAGTTCGGGCACGGTCCAGGCCACCAGGAACGCGTCGGTGTCCGCGCCGGCACCGAAGAGATGCGCGAGCGCCTGGTCCCGCGCCAGCCCGAGCACCGCCCCGGCCATGGACAGCGCCGCGGACAGCAGCGTCGCCCGGGCCAGGAAGCGGGCCGAGGGGGTGTCCGCGTGCCGGGCGGTAACCGTGCCGGGACGGCCGTCGACGTCGGCAGCGTCGGGGGCGCCCGCGGTCTTCGCGGTTCCGGGATTCACCGAGGGTCCGATTCCGTTGCGGGACGGGTAGCGCCCCAAAGGGGCGCGGGGCTGTGTCGATCTGCGGCTCCGCCGCGGGGCGCGACCAGCCACGACGTCGCAGCAGACGGCCGACGACACTCCGCCCCGCGGCAGGGCCGCGATTCCGCGCAACCGGCGGAGCCGACCCCCAGCGACCACCAAGCGACGACCCCGAAGCAGACCCCCATCAGGGTGGTGGAGGGACCACCGATGTCGGAGTACAGAAAGTTCACCAGCTGCCACAGCAGCAGCCCGCACGCGGCGAGCGCGCAGTCCCGCGCGTCCGCCGCCCGCCGCAGCCGGCGCAGCGCGCACACCAGCAGGGCCAGCCAGCTGCCCGCGACCGTGACCAGGCCCAGCAGGCCCTGCTCGCTCAGGAGCAGCATGTACATGTTGTGCGGGGAGAGCAGAGGCTGGCGCCGGAAGGCCTGGCCGTCGCCCTCCGTGTCGCTGCCCGACGACAGCGCGAGCGAGGCGTGCGAGTCCCGGTAGGCGGGAAAGGCCTTCAGGCCGACGCCCTGCACCGGGTGCTCGTCCCACATGTCGATGGAGGCCGCCCACATGGTGTAGCGGTCGATGACCGACTGGTCCGGTGCCCCGGCGACCTGGGTGATGCTGGTCAGCCGCTCCTGCAGCGCCGAGCCGCCCACGCCGAACCCGCCCACCAGCACCACCGAGGCCGCGGCCACCGCCGCGAACACCTTCACCGCCCGCCGCACCCCGGCCAGCAGGAGCTGCGCACCGCAGGTCACGGCCGTGGCGATCCAGGAACCCCGGCTGAAGGACAGCGCGAGCGGCACGAGCAGCGCCAGCGCACAGACGGCGGCCGCGACCCGCTGCCGCCGCGCACCCGTCCCGAGCGCCAGACCGGTCAGCGACACCACTCCGGCCGCGACGACGGTCGCCATCCCCATCACGTCGTGCGGCCCGAACGTGCCCACCGCCCGGATGTAGGCCCCCTGGTACGAGGCCCCGGTTCCGGTCAGGTACTGGTGCACCCCGACCGCCCCCTGCCACAGCGCGAGACCGGCCAGCCCCCAGAGCACCAGCCGGGCATCGCGCAGGCCGCGCACCAGCAGCACCATCGCGAGCGGGACGAGCACGAACACCTGGAGATAGCGCGCGAGTCCGGTGACCGCGTCGCCGGGCGTCACCGCCCCGGTCGCGGAGACCGCGATCCCCACCACGGGCAGCCCGAGCACGACCGCCGCCGTCCGCGTCAGCGGGCGCCGCGCCCGCCGCAGGGTCCGTACCGCGGCCCACAGCAGGACCAGCCCGCAGGTCAGGTCGGCGGGCGTGGCACCGCTGTCCGTCTCGGCCGGCAGCCCCAGGAGGGCGATCACCGCCAGGAGGGGCAGCACGGGCGCGGCCCGCCGCAGCGCCGGCAGTGGCCACGCGAGCGGTACGGAGGCCGAGGGAGTGCTCACCCGCGCTCAGCTCCCCGTCGGCCGTACGAACAGGGCCGCCGTACGCGCCAGGATGCAGATGTCCTGCCACAGCGACCAGTTGTCGATGTAGGCGTTGTCGAAGCGGCACCGGTCCTCGATGGAGGTGTCGCCGCGCAGCCCGTGGATCTGGGCGAGCCCGGTGATCCCGGTCGGCATCCGGTGACGCTCCCGGTAACCCGGATAGGTCTGGCTGAACTTGGCGACGAAATAAGGCCGTTCGGGCCGCGGGCCGACCAGGCTCATATCTCCGCGGCAGACGTTCCACAGCTGCGGCAGCTCGTCCAGCGAGGTGCGGCGCAGGAACTGGCAGAAGCGGCTCATCTCCTGCTCGTTCGCCACGCTCCAGCGGGTCGCCGCCTCGTGCGCGCTGGCGGGCCGGTGGGTGCGGAACTTCAGCAGGGTGAACGGCCGCCCGTCCTTGCCGATGCGCTCCTGCCGGAACAGCACGCCCGGCCCGTCCATGACCCGCAGCACCGCCGCGCACACCAGCAGCACCGGGCAGGCGAGCAGCAGCAGTGAGCCCGACAGCACCGCGTCGAGCACCCGCTTGCCCACGCCGACCCGTCGCCGTCCGCGCCCCGGGCACAGCAGCCTGCGAGGGAAACCCGCCAGATGCCCGCCCGCTTCGCGGCGCCCGCCGAGGCCGTACGAGGGTGCGTCCGCCTCCAGCTCCCACACCACGCAGCCGTACGCGGCGAGATCCCGCAGCAGCGCGGTCTTCTCCACCCGGGTGGCGGCGCCCACGACGAGCACCGTCTCCACACCGTTCTGGATGACCGCCCGGCGCGCCGCCTGATCCGTGGTCAGCAGCGGCAGCTCGGGGCCTTCACCGGGCCGGGCGAGGACGTCGAGACCGTCGCCGACCACGCCCACCGGCCGCACTCCGCAGCCCGGCTGACGCAGCAGCGCGGCCGCGACCTTCCGGGCCACCGCGACCGGACCGACCACCAGCGCGGGATCGGGCAGCCGCCGCCGCGCCCGCCGTCCGTGCACCGCCGCGCGGCCCGCACAGGCCGCCGCGCACTGCACGGCGAACGCGCCGGCCAGTACGCCCGGCGGGAGCGGCCGCAGCGGCGAGAGCGCCCCGACGGCCGCCCAGCCGACGGCGATCCGCCCGCAGACGGCGGGGAGTTCGTCGAGCGCACCGCGCACCAGGGAGCCGTCGTACAGGCGGGCCCGCCGGTTCAGCCCGATCACCCCCAGCACCAGCAGGGCGACGACCAGCGGATACCTCTCAGCCCCGGGCACGACCAGGACCCCCAGCAGGGCGGCGCCGCCGTCGACGAGCGGCAGGGTCCCCCTGAAGGCCCGCCGCGGCCGGCCCTCTCTCCGTCCGGCGGGCAGTCGCCGTCCGGCTGCGGGGCCGCGCGGGGCGAGAACGGAGACAGCACGCTCTGCCGTCCGCGGCTGCTGCCCCGTACGAGGGGGAACGGTACTTTCCGCAGTCATCTGGTGATGCACTTCCTGCTCTAGTTGGGTACGGCGACCGGCGCGACAACGACGCCGAGCAGTTCGCCGAGCAATTCGCGGTACACCTCGGTCACGGCGTCCGCCGCCTGCCGCAGGTCGTGAGCGGCGAGCACATGCCGGCGGCCCTGCGCGCCCAGCGCCGCGCGCAGCGGCTCGTCCCGCAACAACGCCGTCAGCGCCCGCGCCAGCGCACCGGGATCCTCCGGCGGCACCAGGCAGTACGGCAGCTGCTCGGGCGGCAGGCTCTCGCGCGCCCCGTCCACGTCCGTCACCACGACCGGCCGGGCGCACGCCATCGCCTCCAGCGGCGCGAGCGCCATGCCCTCCCAGCGGGACGGCAGGACCACGACGTCGGCGGCCCGGTACCAGGGCGCGGCGTCGGGCGCGGCACCGGCGAACACCACCGAGGCGGGCGCACAGGAGCGCAGCCGGTCCGCGTCCGGGCCCTCGCCGACCAGCACCAACCGGGCCCCGGGCAGCTGCCGTTCCACCTCGGGCCAGGCCCGCAGAAGCACGTCCTGCCCCTTCTGGCGGCACAGCCGGCCCACGCACACGACGAGCGGCCCCGGCCCGGACCGGGAGACGTCCCCCTCCGGCCGGAACCTGAGCGTGTCGACACCGTTGGGGACCACCCGCCAAGGAGCCTTGATCCCGTACCTCTCCCCGGTCCGCCGTTCCGCCTCACTGACGCACACGACGCGCGTCGCCCACCGCGCCCCCGACCGCTCCCAGCCCAGCGCCAGACGCGCGACGACTCCTCCGGCGGCCTCGAACGACCAGGCGTGCGGCTGGAAGACGGTCGGGAGACCGCCGCGCACGGCCAGCCGGGCCGCGAGTCCCGCCTTCGCGCTGTGCGCGTGCACCAGGTGCGGCCGCACCTCGCGAAGGATCCGCGTCAACCGCCGTACCTCGCCCGCAAGTCGGTGCCCCGGCGAGCGGGTCGCGTCCCAGCGCAGCACCGTGCAGCCCGGCGCGCGCAGCGCGTCCGTCAGCGTGCCACCCTCCGGACAGGCCACGGTCACCCGCAGCCCGGCGGCGACCTGAGCCGCCACCAGGTCCGCCACGACCCGTGCGACACCGCCCTCGACGGGCTGGGTGACATGCAGGATGTGCGGCACGGGTGGGGAAAAACGCATGGGAGAGGATGCCCTTCCGAACAAAAGAGTCCGAGCCGGGGCCAGGACGTGCGGCTCGTGCTTCTTGATATAAAAACCCGCACCCGTTCGAGAGCGTGAGGTTCGTTGTTCAACCGGCATCGCTGAAATCACGAGGTGAGCCACTCTAGCCGCTCACCCGTATTTATCTGCGAACCGGTCATCTGTGTCGGAATGGTGGCGTTTCCATGAGCTATTTGTCGCCCCGGATCACCCATTTGGAGTTACGGCACCGGCAACAGGGTTTCCCGGAAGCCGCACTCTCGTTAGGCCGCTCGAAGACGACTTACGAAAGAAAGGCACACGATGAAGACTCTGAAGGCTGCCGCCGTCGTAGCCGGTTCCCTTGCCATCGCCGCTGTCGCCGTGCCGGCCGGCGCGGCGGACATGCCGGCCGCGGGCCTCGTGGACAGCGGGAAGACGGTCGCCAGTGGCGTCCCCACGGCAGCCAAGGTGTCGACGGGCTTCGTGGGCGACAACGTCGGTCAGGTGGCGCAGAGCGTGAAGGAAAGCGTGAAGGGCAGCATGAAGCAGGCGGGCATGAAGGGCCCCGTCGTCGGCGGCACCCTGCCGAACCCCGCGCTGCCGGCCGGCGCCGACGGCAAGCTGCTGGGCGGGCTTCCGGTCGGCAAGTAGCCGGCCCCGGAAGGCACGGCGACAACCTCGCCGCCCAACGGGATCCACGATTCGGGTCGGCTCCGCATTCCTCGGAGTCGGCCCTTCGGCATATGCGTCCGCACTTCGCGCGCTGGGCCGAACGATGGATTCGGGGTGACCTCGGGCGACAGGGCGCCGTTGTGCTCATTGGAATGACCCGCTGGAGTGCCTTTCCCTCCTTGTTGGCGCGCTCCTGGTCGGCCACCTCCTGATCGCGGGGCCTGTCTGCTGCAGAAGCAGACAGGCCCCGCGGGCATGTGCGGCTCCCGGAAAACAAGCTGAAAAAGACGCACGGGGAGAGAAGGGCACGGAAAAGCCGATGGCGGCCCACCGGAGTTCCGGCGGACCGCCATCGAGTGAAGTGCGGCTCAGAAGATGATGCCGCCCGTGTACGGGGCGTTCTGCGACTGGTCGACGGCCGCCGTGTTGCACGCGGCGTAGTGCGAGTTCGGGGCCACGATGCCACCGAGGACGGCACCGTTGGACCACGGAGCGATGCAGCGCCCGTCGATCAGCGAACCGTTGACGACGGCGATGCCCTGCTGGGGCTGGTTCACGACGATCGGGGACTCCGAGAAGCCGCTTCCGCCGGTGACGGTGGTGTTCGAGTCGTTGGCCGCGGCGGCGCCACCGGCCGCGAGCACGAGGCCCGCGGCGAGGGCGGTAATGACCGTAACCTTGTTACGCATGGGATGCGCCTTTCGGTGGGGCGGTTGGGATTTCCGTGCTCCGAATTGCTCGGAGCAGGTCAGAAGAGCAGCCCACCCGTGTACGGGGCGTTCTGCGACTGGTCGATCTTCGCCGTGTTGCATGCGGCGTAGTGCGAGTTCGGGGCCGCGACGCCGCCGAGCACGGAACCGTTGGACCACGGCGCGACGCAACGGAGGTCGGCGACCGAGCCGTTGACGACGGCAACTCCCTGCTGGGGAGCGTTGACGACGACCGGGGACGACGAGAAGCCGCTGCCGCCCTTGACGTCGGTGCAGTCCTCGGCCGCGGCGGTACCCGCCGCCGCGAGGACGAGGCCCGCGGCGAGGGCGGAAATGGCCGAAACCTTGTTACGCATGAGTTGCGCCTTTCCGGGCTGTTTTGGGTGTTGCACCTGCTCCGAGTTACTCGGGGCAGGGTCAGAAGAGAATGCCGCCCGAGTACGGGGCGTTCTGCGACTGGTCGATGGCCGCCGTGTTGCACGCGGCGTAGTGGGAATTCGGCGCGACGACGCCACCGAGCACGGATCCGTTGGACCACGGGGCGATGCAACGACCGTCAACGAGCGTCCCGTTGACAACCAGAACGCCCTGCTGAGGGGCGTTCACGACGACCGGCGACTCCGCGAAGCCGCTGCCGCCCTTGACGGTGGTGTTGGTGTCGTTGGCCGAGGCGAAACCGACGCTGCTGACCATAGCGCCGAGGGTGAGGGCAGTGATGACCGCGAACTTCCTGGGCAACTTAGTTCCTTCCTCAATTCACGGTTGCGCACGCTTGCATACCAGGAAACCTTGATATGCGCGTATAAGTCACGGGACGGGCGCCTAAACAAGGTTTATTCCGTCGGATGGCGCAATGTCGCAGGTTCCTGGGGGTCGGACCGGAATGGATCCGGAATCCGTATGGCGTAAATGAACGACAATCCCAATGGGGGACGCGCGTTGACATGGGTCCGGCCCACCGGAAGGGAGGGGGCCGGTGGGCCGGACAAATGCTTCGTATGAGGGCTTTCGCCGGTACGGCCGGCTCCTACGGCTTCCGTCTGGTCACTTGCTCAGCAGAGTTCCCAGCCCGGCCGAGGTCGGGGCCTGCAGCGGGTGGACCTGAACGACGCCGTTTCCGGCCGGGTTCTTCACCGGAATCGTGGGCTTCTTGGAAGCGTTCGGGTCCATGCCGTCGAGGTAGACGCCCGAGACACCCGGGGTCTTCTGCTTGTCGAAGGCGCTGCCGTTGGCGAGTTTGCCGTTGCGGGCAAGCCGCGACACGACGTCGGCCGCGGGCACCACCGCCGGAGTCACCTTGGTCGGGGACATGAGACCGAGCAGGCCGCCCGACGCGGCCGGTGCGGCCGGTGGGGTGGCGGCCGACGCCGCGACGGCGGACCCACCCACGAGGCCCGCGCCGATGGCCAACGCCGCAGTGGTGAAAATTGCCTTCTTCATGATTCACCTCGGTTGAAAGTTACCTCTGATCCGACGGCTGGAGAACATAGCAGTCCATGCCCTGCGTAAAAGCGATGCGTTACTCCATACGCATGAAAGTCGGAGGGGTGAACAATGCTTTGCTTACGGTGTCGTCAAAGGGATTCACATGGTCGGTGAATCAATTGATCGTATGGTGGGTGCGGTTTCGACCGGATGGGTAGTGTGAAAGAGGAATTCCAGCGGGGCAGCCGGTGCTTCGGCCGGGGTGGCCGCTTCGCGGCCCTACCCTCACCGCCATGACCGCCGACAGCGCCCAGCCCACGCCGACCGCGTCCCCTGCCATCGCCACCGGCAGGTCGCTCATCTGGTCGGAGGAGTTCGACGCCCCCCTCGCCTGGGGGACCACATGGGTCGGCGACAGAACCAGCGCCTACCGCTACGGCAACCACAATCCGGACGACAACAAGCTCGACTGGCTCAGCCCCGGCTGTGTGACCGTCTCCGAAGGAGTGGCCACCTTCACCGCCACCCCGGCCGGGCACACCCTCGAGAACGGCCTCCAGGCCTGGCACACCGGGCTGCTCACCACCGAGTACTCCGCCGAGGGCTTCCAGGTGCGGACCGGCGACTACGCCGAGACCCGGGTCAGGCTGCCCTCCGGGACCGGTGCCTGGCCCGCGCTGTGGACCTGGAAGGACGGCGGGAACGAGATCGACACCTTCGAGTACCACCCCGACAACCCGAACCTGCTGGAGCTGTCCAACCACGTCAACCACGCCGGCGCCTGCCACACGGATGCCTCGGCGATCGCCCCGGACGAGTGGGTGACCATCGGCAGCCGTTACGGCAAGCACTCCGTCGACTGGTACGTCAACGGCGAACGCGTCTTCCGCGACGGCACCGGAGTGGGTGCCGGCTGGTCGGCGTACCTGATCCTCAATCTCTCGCTGAGCGCCGGGCAGTACCACCCGGCTCCCTCCGGTCCCGGCCCCCTGACCTTCGCCGTGGACCACC
Source organism: Streptomyces sp. NPDC001492 (assembly GCF_053597275.1). Lineage (NCBI taxonomy): Bacteria > Bacillati > Actinomycetota > Actinomycetes > Kitasatosporales > Streptomycetaceae > Streptomyces > Streptomyces sp. NPDC001492. Next base: position 150,054 of record NZ_JBSFHW010000010.1, read on the forward strand.
TTCGCGTCTACCGCTGAGTGTTTCTCGAAAGGAGCCTCCATGCGTGCACTGCCCGGACGGCGTATCGCGTCCGTCGCTCTCTGCGCCGCCCTCCTGGTCGGCATCGCCGCCCCGGCCGCCGTCGCGGCCGGCTCCGCACGGGAAAGCGCCCGCGCCGCCCTCCTCGGGCCCGTCCCCGGGGCGGACGAACTGATCCCGCAGATCAAGAAGCTCGGCGATATCGGCGGTGTGCTGACTCCGGTCGCCAGACTGCTCAACGCCGTACTGAAGGCCGACGGCGGCCAGTTGTCCGTCGTCGACGCGCAGAAGCTCGGCGACGCCGTGAAGGACGCCATCGCCAAGGCCACCCCGCTGAGGACCAAGGAGGCCAAGGGAGACGCGCTCACCGCTCTGAAGAAGGCGGTGGACGCCCTGATCGTGGCCGCCACCTCCGGCGACGCCGACAAGGTCCCCCCGGCTGTCAGCAGCATGGTGACCGCCCTGGGCAAGGTCCTCACCGCGGCGGCAACGGTCGGGTGAACCTCGCCCGGGCCGTCGGCCATTCGGGTGAGAGGGCGGCGGGCCGTTCGGCAGCCCGTCGATAAGGTCGCGCGATGACCTCAACCCCCACCGAGACGCGCCCCTTCCGCATGACCGACCTCGGCACCCTCGTCCTGCTGCCCTGGAGCGGCGCCGCCGCCGACGGAGGCGACCTGCCGTATCTGCTGGCCTACTCCCTCGGGGACGCCGAGGGCGGCCCGAGGGTGACGTCGGCCGCGGTCGAGGGGCTGCTGGCCGGCAACGGGCTGCGGGTCGGCGGGGGCCTCGTCGACGGCACCACCGAGGACCGGCTCGCCGTCAGCCTGTTCCTCGAGGCCGGGCAGGCCTTCGTCACCATGCCGCAGCTGGGCGCCCGGTGCGCCGCTCCGCCTCAGTGGCTCGCGGCGGTCGCCGAACGCGGCTACGCCTACCTCGTCTTCACCACCCGCCCCTGGCCCGAGGGCAGACCGGGCCGGCCGATCGAGCCCGCGGCGCTGGCCGCCTTCGCCGGCGCCGAGCAGACGCTGAGGGCCGCCGCGCATGTGCTCCTGCCGGCCCTCACCTCGAGCTGAGTGCGTCGTCGGCATGCCGAGCCTGACCCGTTTGTGGGATTTCTGGACGAGCTGACGTACCGGCTCCGCCGACGTTCCGGGTGAGCACAGCATCGTATGAACGTACTGGTGTTGACCCTACGAGGGAGCGAGCCATGGTCGTCACTGCCGGTGGAGTACCGAGCGGCGCCGAGCCGCCGGGGTGGCGGGCGACGAGGCGCCGGGTGCTCGCCTGCCTCGCCGCGCTCGCGCTCGCCCCCGTCCTCGCGGCCTCGCGTGCCCCGCGGTCCGCCCAAGGGTCCGGGCAGGCAGCCGAGTCGGCCTTCGACGAGATCTACCGGGGCCGCCGCATCCGGGGCGCCCTGCTGCCCGCCCCGGGATGCGGCGCCGACGGCCGTGCGTGGCAGGTGACCGTGGACGGCCGCCCGCTGCATCTGATGCGCCGCTCCGACGGCAGCTGGCTGAGCATGGTCAACCACTACTGCTCGTACCGGACCTTGCTGGAGGCCACCCGGGCGGCCGTGGACGAGCTCGGCCCCGGGCAGCGGCTGCGCGACCTGGCGCCTGGCCTGCTCGACGGACGGCATCTGCACATGGGGGAGCGCCATGGTGTACGTGCGTAAGGACGTGAGCGCACTGACGCGCGACGAGCGGCGGCGGCTCGTCAACGCACTCCTCCAGATCAAATGGAGGGGGGAGTACGACGAGTTCGTGCGGGTGCACATCGCGTACTACCAGGCCGACGGCGAGACCGGTCTGCGTCCGGCCCACATGGGGCCCTCCTTCCTGCCCTGGCACCGGCGCTTCCTGCTGGACCTGGAGCGGGCGCTGCAACGGGTCGACCCGTCGGTGACGGTGCCGTACTGGGACTGGACGCGGGACCGTTCGACGACGTCCGTGCCCTGGAGCGACGACCTCCTCGGCGGCAACGGGCGCAGCTCCGACCACCAGGTCGTCACCGGGCCGTTCGCCCGTGCGCAGGGCTACTGGCGCATCCGGGAGGGCATCATCGACGTCGACTTCCTCACCCGGGATTTGGGCCGGGCCGACGACCCCATCGAGCTGCCGACCGAGGAGGAACTCCAGGAGGCGCTCGCCGACCCGGTCTACGACACCTCGCCCTGGGACTCCACCTGCGACGAGGGGTTCCGCAACAAGCTGGAGGGCTGGGGGACCGGACAGGACGGCGTCGCCTGGCGCAATCACAACCGCGTCCACCGCTGGGTCGGCGGTGCCATGCTCGGCGGCGCCTCCGTCAACGACCCCGTGTTCTGGCTGCACCACGCCTTCGTCGACCTGCAGTGGACGCGCTGGCAGCGACTGCACAGGAACGGCTCCCCGCGCTATCTGCCGGCCCAGCCGCCCGGCCCCCGCAGCGGACAGCGCGGGCGCATCGTCGCACGGCACGAGCCGATGCCGCCCTGGGGGGTGACACCGGACGAGATGGAGGACGTGAGCCGGATCTACCGGTACGCCTGACCGCTCCCGGGAGCCGGCTCAGCCCAGCCGGCGTACCGGGGCGCCGTCCAGGAACGCCCGGATGTCCTCCACCGCCTCCCGGTAGTACGTCTCGTAGTTCGCCCGCGACACATAGCCGAGGTGGGGGGTGGCGAGCAGGCGGGGAGCCGTGCGCATCGGGTGGTCGGCGGGGAGGGGCTCGATGTCGAAGACGTCGATGCCCGCACCCGCGATCCGGCCCTCGTGCAGGGCGGCGAGCAGGGCGTCCTGGTCGACGATCGCGGCGCGGGAGGTGTTGATCAGGTAGGCGGTGGGCTTGAGGAGGGCGAGTTCGGCGGGGCCGAGCAGGCCGCGGGTGCGCTCGCTCAGGGCCAGGTGGACGGAGACGTAGTCGCTGCTCGACAGCAACTCCTCCTTGGAGGCGGCGAGTTCGACGCCCACCTCGTCGGCGTACTCCTTGGTGAGGTTCTGGCTCCAGGCGCTGACGTGCATGCCGAAGGCGGTGCCGACGCGGGCGACCCGGCTGCCGACCCTGCCGAGGCCGAGCAGTCCGAGGCGGCGGCCGTGCAGGTCGGCGCCCACGGTCTGCTGCCAGGGACCGCCGGAGCGCAGGGAGCTGCTCTCCTCGACGACGGAGCGGGCGAGGCCGAGGAGCAGGGCCCAGGTCAGTTCGACGGGCGGGGTCGAGGTGCTCGCCGTGCCGCAGACGGTGACGCCGTGCGCCTCGGCGGCGGCGTGGTCGATGACGCTGTTGCGCATGCCGGAGGCGACGAGCAGCTTCAGCCGGGGCAGGCGGGCGAGCAGCGAGGCCGGGAAGGGAACGCGCTCGCGCAGGGTGACGACGATGTCGAAGTCGGTCAGGGCGGAGGCGAGTGCGTCCTCGGTGTCGAAGTGTTCGGCGAAGCTGACGACCTCCACCCGGTCGGCCACGGGTGACCAGTCGGCGAGCTCCGTCGCCACCTGCTGGAAGTCGTCGAGCACAGCGCAGCGCAGCCGCACGGCGGGTCCCTTTCGTCGGCGGGGTCGGGTGGCAGGGCGTGATCAGCAATGGTCGCGCATGAGCGGATCCGCGAGCCAGTCGAGCACGCGTAGATCAAATAAGCCTTTAAAGATTGCGCAAGCCGTGAACCATTACACTCGCCACTCCATGCCGCGGGCGTCCATCCATCGGGGGAGAAACATGCGGTTCGTGTGCGTGCGGGCGATGCTCGTCACCGGGGTGCCGGCCGCTGCCGCGGCCTTGTTCCTGTTCCTCGGCTTCGGCGTGGACGCCTTCGCCGGGCGGCCCTACGTCGGCCAGGGGCTGATCACGGCGGGGCTGGTCGCCGGGGCCGTGGCCGCCGGGACGGCGGTCGGCGACGTCGCCTGGTTCCTGATGGCGGCCCGCGGCCGGTCCGAGCCGGACGACTGTGCGGCGACCGGCGGTGAGACGGAGGGCCGGGCACAGCCGGACACCTAGACTGGACCGAGCGTGACGACCAGGGCGGGACGGGAGAGGACTGTGGCGGCAGACACCGGGGGCTTCGAGGATCCTTCCGCCGAGGTACTGGCCGAGGCGGCCGCCGCCTTCGGACTGCTGGCCTCCTCGGCCCGGCTGCACCTCGTGTGGGCGCTGGCGCAGGGCGAGAGCGATGTCACCCACCTCGCCGACCGGGTGGGCGGGGCCCTGCCCGCGGTCAGCCAGCACCTGGCGAAGCTGAAGCTGGCGGGACTCGTGCGGTCCCGGCGGGAGGGGCGGCGGCAGATCTACTTCGTCGACGATCCCGACGTGGTGACCGTGGTCCGAGTGATGGTGGGACAGCTGGCCGCGCGTGCCGACGGGGCGTCCGCTTCCGTGCACGCGCTGCGCGGGGCCGGTGGCTGACACCACCGCGGCCCCGGAACCGGACCCCGGGGCGCTCGACTCCGCGGGAGGACCGGGACCGGTCGCCGACGCGGGGCCGGGGCCGGGCCCCGCGACGCTGCTGCAGACCCTGCGGCGCCTGGGCAGCGGGCCGCGCGGTCTGACGGAGGCGCAGGCCGAGGAGCGGCAGGCCCGCTTCGGGCCCAACACGCTGCCGACGCACCGGGAGGCCTCCTGGCCGCGGGCGTTGCTGCGCAGTCTGCGCGATCCGTTCACCGCCGTGCTGCTGTGCCTCGGGTTGGTGTCGGCGGCCGTGGCCTCCTGGGGCACTGCCTGCGTGATCCTCCTGCTGGTGGCCGTGAGCTGTGTGCTGCGGGCGTCCGGGGAGCACCGGGCCGGCCGGTCCATGGCCGCACTGCGCGGTCTGGTCGCCACCACCGCCACCGTCCTGCGCCGCGCCGGGGAGGATCTGCCGCCGGACGCCCGCGAGATCCCGGTGGACGAGCTGGTGCCGGGCGACGTGATCCGGCTCGGTCCCGGCGACCTGGTCCCCGCCGACGTACGACTGCTGCGCGCGCAGGGCCTGACCATGCATCAGGCCGTGCTCACGGGCGAGTCGGCCCCCGTGGCGAAGGACGCCGCCGACGGGGCGGGCGGTGGTCTGTTCGACCGGCCCGAGCTCTGCTTCCAGGGCAGCAGCGTCGCGTCCGGCAGCGCCACCGCGGTCGTCGTGGCGACCGGTGCGCGGACCCGGTTCGCCGCGGCGCACGGCCGCGGCGACGCCCGGCCCGAGGCGAGCGCCTTCGACCGGTCCGTGCACGGCATCTCCTGGATCCTCATCCGGTTCATGCTGCTGACCCCGCCGCTGGTCCTGATGGCCAATGCCGCGCTGCGCGACCGCGGTCTGGAGACGCTGCCGTTCGCGGTGGCGGTGGCGGTCGGGCTGACGCCGGAGATGCTGCCGGTCATCGTCACCATGTGCCTGGCCCGTGGCGCCTCGCTGCTGGCCCGCAGCCACGGGGTGATCGTCAAACGGCTGCCCGCGCTGCACGACCTCGGCGCCGTCGACGTGCTGTGCCTCGACAAGACCGGCACGCTCACCCAGGACCGGCCGGTCCTCCACCAGGCCCTCGGCCCGGACGGCCGGGAGGACCCCGAGGTGCTGCGCTGGGCCGCGCTGAACGCCTGGTGGACCCTCCAGCTCGCCGACCTGCCCGCCCCGGACGCCCTCGACGACGCCGTCCTGGACGCGGCCGACGAGGACGACGTCATGGTGTACGACGGGGTGGCCGCCCTTCCGTTCGATCCGCTGCGGCGCCTTGCGACCGCCGTCGTCCGCACGCCGGGGCGGCTGGGCACGCACACCCTGGTCGTCAAGGGGGCCGCCGAGGCCGTCCTGGAGCGTTGCGTAGGGGAGGACGACGAGCGCGGGGAACTGCTCGCGCGCGCGGCACGGCACGCGGACGACGGGCTGCGGGTGCTGGCCGTCGCCACCGCCGACCGCCCCGCCCGCACCCGCGCGTACACGGCCGCCGACGAACGCGGCCTGGACTTCCGGGGCTTCGTCACCTTCAAGGACGCGCTCGCCCCTACCGCCGGCGAAGCGCTGAAGGTCCTCGCCGACCGGGGCGTCACCGTACGGATCCTCACCGGCGACCACCCGGGCACCGCTGTCCGCGCCTGCCGCGACCTGGGCATCGCCGTACCGCAGGACGGAGTGCTGACCGCCGACGGCATCGACTCGCTCACCGATGCCGAGCTCGTCGCGGCCGCCGCCCGCACCGTCGTCCTCGCCCGCTGCACTCCCGAGCACAAGGCCCGCTTCGCCGCCGCCCTGCGAGCCGGCGGACACACCGTCGGCTACCTCGGCGACGGGGTCAACGACCTGCCCGCCCTGCGCGCGGCCGACGTCGGCATCGCACCGCGCGACGCGGTGGCCGTGGTCCGGGAGAGCGCCGACGTGGTACTGGCCGACAAGGACCTCACCGCGATCGACCACAGCATCGCGGCCGGACGGTACTCGGGCGGCAACATCGCCACCTATCTGCGCATCACCCTCTCCTCCAACCTCGGCAACGTCATCGCCATGCTCGCGGCGGGCCTCCTGATGCCCTTCCTGCCGATGCTGCCGGCCCAGGTGCTGGCGCAGAACCTGTGCTTCGACGCCGCCCAGCTGGCCTTCGCGCACGACCGTCCGCATCCCTCCGTGCTGCGCCGTCCGACGCTGCTGCGCCCGCGCGACCTGCTGCGCTTCATCATCGGCTTCGGCGTCCTCAACGCGGTCGCCGACCTGGCCACCTTCGGCGTGCTGGAGCTCGCCCTGCACGGGCCCGAGGGGCTGGACGACCAGGCCGTGTTCCACTCCGGCTGGTTCACCGAGAACCTGCTCACCCAGGCCCTGGTGATGGTGCTGCTGCGCGCAGGGCGCCTCGCGGCGGGGCGGGGGCCCGGGCCGATCGGCTGGGCGGCGGGTGCGCTGGCCGCCGTAGGGCTGCTGCTGCCGGTCTCCCCGCTCGGCTCGCTGCTCGGGCTGACCCCGCTGCCGCTCCTCTACTACCTGCTGCTGGCCGCCGTTCTCGCGCTGTACACCGTCGGACTGATGGCTGTCAGAAGGGCACCTTGGTTGTACAGTTGCGCAACGTAGCAACCATGAGAGAAGTGAGAAGGGGTGGGCGGGATGCTCCGCAACGGACTGGAACCCTGGCACCTGCTGGTCCTGGCGATCGTCATCATCGTGCTGTTCGGTTCCAAGAAGCTGCCCGAGGCCGCCCGCGGGCTCGGCAAGTCCATGCGCATCCTCAAGAGCGAGGCGAAGGCGATGAAGGAGGACGGCGCCGCCCCGGCAGCCGCCGCTCAGTCCGAGTCCGCGTCCCCGTCCGACGCGACGACCGCCCGCGTCATCCCGTCCTCCCCGGGCGATGCGGCATCGGCCCGTCCGGTCTCCGAGGACAGCACGGTTCGCTGAGCCGCAGGGGCGTGCCGGTAGGGCGTACCGGCCCGGTGCAGGTGGGAGGTGTGACGCAGCCCACCTGCGAACGGGATAACGCTTGCTATATTGCGCAATCAACCAACCCGAGGGATGCGCCGTGGCGCCGTCGGTTGGCGTCGGCCACAGCGTAGGGAGTGGGAGTTGAGCGACCCCTGGGGCGGAAACCGTGGCCATGCGGCCACCCGAGATCGTTCAGCAAGCGTTCCCCGTCAGCGCGGGTCCGATGACGGCATGTCCCGCCCGCCGCAGGGCGGCCGGGCAGCCGCCCGGCAGGCACAACGCTCCCGGGGACGCGGCGCGGGCCGCCGTGCCAAACCCGTCGCCCGGCGCAAACGGATCGCCCGCATAGCCCTGTTCACGGTGGCGGCGCTGATCCTGGTCACCGCCGGAGCCGGTGCCTGGCTGTACGAGCACCTGAACGGCAACATCAAGAGCGTCGCGATCGACGACGGCGCCGGCGGGAAAGAGAAGGCCGACGCCTTCGGGCGGACCCCGATCAACATCCTGGTGATCGGCTCCGACGGCCGCAACAACGCGGCCGACTGCAAACTGGGCGGCGGCTGCGGCAAGGCGAGTGCGACCGTCGGGCACAACGCGGACGTGGAGATGGTGGTGCATGTCTCCGCCGACCGCTCCAACGCCACCGTGATGAGCGTCCCGCGCGACACCATGACCAATGTCCCCGCGTGCAAGGACCCGGACAGCGGCCAGGCGACGTCCGGCTACTACGGGCAGATCAACAGCGCGCTGCAGTACGGCGCGGCCTGCCAGGTCAAAACCATTCACCAGCTCACCGGCATCACCATCGACCACTTCGTGATGCTCGACTTCGCCGGCGTGGTGAAGATGTCCGACGCGGTCGGCGGTGTGTCGGTGTGCGTCAGCGACAACGTCTACGACACCTACTCCCATCTGAAGCTGGCCAAGGGCACCCACACCCTCCAGGGCGATGCGGCGCTCGAGTTCGTCCGCTCCCGGCACGGCTTCGGCGACGGCAGCGACCTGGGCCGTACCGTCTCCCAGCACCTCTTCCTCAGCGCCATGATCCGCAAGTTCAAGAGCGCGGGGACCCTGACGGACCCGGCCAAGGTGTACTCGCTGGCGGACGCCGCCACCAAGGCGCTGACCGTGGACACCGGCCTGGGCAGCGTGACCAGGCTGGTGGACCTGGCGACCGATCTGAACAAGGTCCCGTCCAAGCGGATGACGTTCACCACGATGCAGACCGCGGCCGACCCGACCAACGCCAACCGGGTCGTCCCCGCGGCCACCGCCAAGTCACTGTTCGCGACCATCGCGAACGACCAGTCCCTGACCTCGGACAGCGGCAGGAAGAAGACGTCCTCGGCGTCCCCGTCCGCGTCGGCGGCGGCCACCGTGCCGGCCTCCGAGGTCGCCGTACAGGTCGAGAACGGCACCACCACCGTCGGACGCGCCTCCGCCGTCGCTCAGGCCCTCCTCGCCAAGGGCTTCAGCTCGAACACCACCACGGGCAACGCCCCCGCGCAGTCGGCGAGGACGACGATCACCTACGGCCCCGGGCAGAAGGCCGAGGCCGGGACGGCGGCCTCCGCCCTCGGACTGCCCGCCTCGCACCTCACCCAGGGCAGCGGCAGCGGCGTGGTCCTCGTCATCGGCAGCGACTGGCCGAGCGGCACGGCGTACGGCTCCTCGGGCGGCTCGTCGGCCGCCCCCGCCGACACGCACGCCGCGGTCGCCGACGCCCACGCCCAGACCGCCGACAAGGCCAAGACCTGCGCGAAGGTCAGCCCCTACAAGACGGTGCAGATCAACGGCGTGCCGATGACACCGTCCCAGGCGTACGCGGCGGCGAGCGGCAGGAAGGACTCGGCTCCGTGATCGAGCCACTCGCCGCATGAGCAGTTCGCCGCATGGGCAGTTCGTCTGAGCTGTTCGTCGCCGTGCGGCCGTTCAGTCGGTGTCGGGCCTCTGCTCGGCAGCTGTGTCATAGGCGGCGCGGGCCTCGGCGATGGCGGACCGGTGCCGCTCGGCCCAGCCCACCAGCCCGGTCAACGAGGCGTGGAGCTCCTGGGCCATGGGAGTGAGGCTGTACTCGACTTTGGGCGGCACGGTCGGATACACGGTGCGCACGAGTAGTCCGTCCCGCTCCAGCCGGCGCAGGTTGAGGGTGAGCATCCGCCGGCTGATGCCCTTGATGGCCCGTTCGAGTTCGGTGAAGCGAACCGGGCCGTGGGCGGCGGCGATCAGGATCCCGATGCTCCACTTGCCCGCCACGCGGTCGAGCACCTCGGTGACCGGGCAGGCTTCGTCCCTCAGCGCTTCGGTAACACGGGTGTGACTGCGTGACATGAAAGTGCCTCCTTCCGATGACCGGCAAGGTTATCGATGATGACTGCTGTTACAAGTCGTGAACCAAGGGGGAAGACATGCCTGTTCGTGCTCTCGTCGTCGATCCGTCCGCATCCGCGGCCGTCCGCCTCGCCGAGGTGCCCGACCCCGTGCCCGGACCGGGCCAGGTCCTGGTGGACGTCTCCCACGCCTCGTTGAACTACGGCGACCTCAACGACGCCCGCTCCGGGCGCGTTCCCGTGGGCGCGGTGCTCGGTTCGGACGCCGCCGGAGTGGTTGTCCAGGCCGCGGCCGACGGAACGGGCCCGGCGGTGGGCACCCAGGTGGTGGCGCTGACCGCGGGGGCGTTCGCCGAGCGCGTTGCCATCGACGTGGGCGCACTCGCCGAAGTGCCGAAGGGCCTGGAGCCGGCGCGGGCGGCGGCTCTGCCGGTGGCCGGAGTGGCGGCGCTGCGCTCGCTGCGGGCGGCGGGGCTCGGACCGGACAAAAGGGTGCTGGTCACCGGGGCCTCCGGCGGGGTCGGCCGGTTCGCGGTCCAGTTGGCGGCGCGGGCGGGCGCCCATGTGATCGCGTCGGTGGGCTCGGCAGCCCGCGGAGAGGGACTGACCGAGGCCGGCGCCGACGAGGTGCTGATCGGGCTGGAGGGGCTCGATCGACCGGTCGACGTGGTCATCGACAGCGTCGGCGGCTCTCAACTGGTCGCGGCATGGAACCTGCTCGCTCCCGGGGGCAGCATGCAGAGCGTCGGCTGGACCTCCGGGGAGCCGGCGGTCTTTCCGCCGTATGCGACCGTCGGCCCGGCCAAGTCGCTGAACTCCTTCGTCATCGAGGGCGATGCCGGCGCGGACCTGGCCGTTCTCGCCGAGCTGGCCGCTGAGGGGTTCCTCAGGGTCGAGATCGGCTGGCAGGGCTCCTGGGACCGCTTCGACGAGGCCGCCGAGGCCCTCCGCGGGCGCCGTGTCCCCGGAAAAGCGGTCATGGCGCTGGGAAGCCCGCGCTGACCAGCGGAGACCGGACGCCTGGCCCACCGATTGGTCGCGCACCCAGGTAAAACTCGGCCTGGAGGTCCCCGCTGTTCCCCGTTGGTGTCGGCCGGTTCCGGCACGTGGGGGACACGCCCATGGTGAGCCGTGTCTGGTGATTGGGATGGTCGTTGGAGCGAACATGCGAAAGATCATCATGACCGCCACGCTGGCCGTGGCCGCTGTCGCCATGGCGGTTCCCGCTCATGCGGACAACAAGTCGACCCCCCACTGGACCTTCGCGCCGGGATCCGTCTGCGGGCTGGAAGGGGCAGAGGTGTCGGTGCTGCCGATTCTGACCAACTTCGTTCCCGTCCACGCCAACAACTGCCCCAACGGCAACGTGCTCGACTACCCGACGATCTAGGCCGAACGGTCCCCTCAACCCGCCACTTTGCCCGACGCTGGTTGATCTTCGGCCAAAAACTTCGACACGCATTCGACACGGCGACCGGCAAGAACCCGGTGACAGCCGGACAGCCCCGGAGCCTTCCCTTGAACTTGGGGGGAGTGCCCGGGGCTTTGTCGTGCCCGAGGAAGCTGCTCTGAACAGCAAAAACGCCCTCCCGAGAGGGAGGGCGGAGACGGGGCGCCCCCGGCAGGACTCGAACCTGCGGCCAAGCGCTTAGAAGGCGCCTGCTCTATCCACTGAGCTACGGGGGCCGGTGTGTGGCCTCTGTCGTGGGTGCCCGGGTGTGGGCCGTTCCGTGACGTTGCCGGGGACAAGGATAGGGCTCCCGCGTCCTTGTCCCTGTTGCTTCGCCTCCGTGGCTCGATGTGGAGGTTCAGTGAAGCGGTCCTGATAATCGCAGGCAGGTACGAATCGTGCATCGCTTTTGGGCCCTCGCGCACCGGGTGTTGTGCACTCGTTATGCCTGGAGTGTGCTTGCGTCCCAGTCGCCCCTTCCGTCCCTTGTGTCCTATCGGCGCGCAGACATGCTCATATGCTTCAGAATTCCCCTAAAATCGGGCATTCTCCGCATGTGGTGACCTTGGACGTACGGCCTCAGCTGCTCGACGCACTCTCCGCCCTGCGCGACAGTGTCGCCGCCGCACGCTTCCCGCTGCCCCTGGCCGGGGCTCCACGCGCGCGTGCCAACCGCGACGAACTGCTCGCACAGCTCGACGACTACTTGGTGCCCCGCCTGCGGGAGCCCGAAGCGCCCTTGCTGGCCGTCGTGGGCGGATCGACAGGAGCCGGCAAGTCGACTCTCGTCAACTCCCTCGTGGGGCGGCGGGTCAGCGAGGCGGGCGTGCTGCGGCCGACCACGCGGACCCCGGTACTGGTGTGCCACCCGGATGACCATCACTGGTTCAGCGGGATGAGGGTGCTGCCCGACCTCACCCGCGTGTGGGTGCCCCATCAGGACGCCGGGGAAGACCTGTTGCTCCCCGGAGAGGACCCCGCGCGCGTGCTGCGCGTAGAGACCGCCGACACGATGCCGCGCGGGCTCGCCCTCCTCGACGCCCCCGACATCGACTCCCTGATCGCCGACAACCGCGTCCTGGCCGCCGAACTCGTCTGCGCGGCCGACATCTGGGTGATGGTCACCACGGCCGCCCGCTACGCCGACGCCGTGCCCTGGCATCTGCTGCGTACGGCGAAGGAGTACGACGCCACCCTCGTGACGGTGCTCGACCGCGTGCCGCACCAGGTCGTCTCCGAGGTGTCCCGCCAGTACGGCGCCCTGCTCACCAAGGCCGGACTCGGCGACGTACCGCGCTTCACCGTGCCCGAACTGCCCGAGTCCGCCTGGGGAAGCGGCCTGCTGCCGGCCACCGCCGTGGCCTCGCTGCGGACCTGGCTCGTACACCTGGCGCAGGACCCGGCCGCCCGGCAGCAGGCCATGGCACGCACCGTGAACGGGATGCTCGACTCCCTCAGGACCCGGCTGCCCGAACTGGCCAGTGCCTCCGCCGCCCAGTACGCGGCGGCCCTGCGGCTCACCAACGCCGTCGAAGGCGCGTACGACAGCGAGCACGCGCGCGTGCGGGCGCGGCTGCAGGCAGGCGCCGTACTCGCCGGAGACGCCCTCAAGCGGTGGCGCGCGTTCCCCCTGGACTGCTCCGCCGGAGAGCTCCTGGACGCGCTCGTGGAGAGCCTGGCCACGCTCCTGCTGTGCGCCGTCACCGCCGCCGACGAGCGCATCCGGGAGGCCTGGCGGCGCGAACCCGCGGCGAGTGCCCCGGAGCTGACGGAACAGGAGCCGTCCTCGGAGAGCGCCGAGGACCGCATCGGGATGGCCGTACGGCGATGGCGGCGCGAGCTCGAGGAGTACGCCGAGGAAGAGGTCCGCGACCTCGACCGCAATGTCGCGCCGGACCCCGAGGCCGTCGCCGCACTGGTCACCACCGCGCTGCTCGGCGGCCGCCGGGCGCGTCCGGCCGGTGAGGGGCTCGCCGAGCGGATCGGCGCGCACGGGGCGCTGCGGCTTCGCGACCGGGGCGGGCGGCTGCTCACCGAGCACCTCGACCGGGTCATGCACACCGAACGCGAGCGCCGCCTCGCCCCCCTCGACGCCCTCGAGATCCACCCCGAACCCCAGGCCGAACTCATCGCCGCGCTGTCCGTACTGCAGAAGGAGAGGTGACCGGTGACTGCCGTCACAGACGAGGACCACACGGGCCGGGCCGAGCACCCCGAAGAGAGCGCCAAGGGCCTGCCGGGAGGCGACGGAGCGCCGAAGCAGGGCCCCGGGGGGCGGGAGTCCGGCGTACGTGACAAAGGCGGCCACGCGCGCGTGGTGGACGTCGGCGCCTCCCGTCGGGCCGACTCCGCGAGCGCCTGGGACGACGGGCTGATCGCACGGCGCGCCACCGAGGAGAACACCGGGTCCGAGCATGCCCCGGTGGCGGAGACACGGGCGCTCAGCGTCCAGCCGGCGGTCCCGCTCACCTACGACCGCCCCCTGCGGTCGCGGCTCGACGCACTGCGGGAACTCGTGGGGCTCTCCCGCACCCGGCTGGACGGCCAGACGCTCGCCGAGGCCGGACGGGTGCTCGACGAGGCGGCGGCGCGGCGCAGGCTCTCCGGGCAGCACACCGTCGTCGCCATCGCGGGCGCGACGGGCAGCGGCAAGTCGCAGCTGTTCAACGCCCTGGCCGGGGTGCCCATTTCGGAGACCGGCGTACGGCGGCCCACCACCGCGACTCCCATCGCGTGCAGCTGGAGCGACGGCGCGGCGAGCCTGATCGAGCGGCTCGGCATCCCGCCCCGGCTGCGACGGCGCCCGCTGCAGAACCCCGAGACCGAGGCGCAACTGCGCGGGCTGGTCCTGGTCGACCTGCCCGACCACGACTCGGCGGCCGTACAGCACCGCGAGCAGGTGGACCGGGTCCTGGCCCTCGTCGACGCCGTCATCTGGGTCGTCGACCCCGAGAAGTACGCCGACGCCATCCTCCACGAACGCTATCTGCGGCCCATGGCGGGGCATGCGGAGGTCATGTTCGTCGTCCTCAACCAGACCGACCGGCTGCCCGGCGAGGCCACCCACCAGGTCCTCGACGACCTGCGGCGGCTGCTCGACGAGGACGGGATCGCACTGGGCGAGTACGGCGATCCCGGTGCCACCGTGCTCGCGCTGTCCGCTCTCACCGGGGACGGCGTCGGTGAACTGCGTGAGGCACTTGGGCAGTTCGTGGCGGAACGCGGCGCTCCGGCACGGCGAATTTCGGCCGATCTCGACGCGGCCGCGGCGGAGCTGCGGCCCCTCTACGCGGCACGGCGGCGGACCGGCCTGAGCGAGGAGGCGCGGGACGAGTTCTCCGCCCGGCTCGCGGACGCGGTGGGAGCCTCCGCCGCGGGCGAGGCGGCCGAGCGCGCCTGGCTGCGCAACGCCAACCGCGCCTGTGGAACGCCCTGGCTGCGGCTGTGGCGGTGGTACCGCGACCGGTCCGAGGCGACCACCGGGCGGGTGCCGTTGCCGACCCAGACGGACGAGGAGGTCACGGCACGCCAGCGCGTCGAGCAGGCGGTGCGGACGCTCGCTGACCGGGCCTCTACCGGGCTGCCCGCGCCCTGGGCCCAGGCGGTGCGCGAGGCGGCCGTACGCGGCTCCCACGGGCTGCCCGAGGCGCTCGACGACCTGGCGGTACGGGCGGGGCTGCCGCCGGGCCGGCCACCGCGGCCGGGCTGGTGGCCGTTGGCCGTCATGGCCCAGGTCTCCATGACGCTCCTTCAAGTCGTGGGCGGACTGTGGCTGCTGGGGCAGATCATCGGGTTCATGGCGCCGAACCTCGGGGTGCCGGTGCTGCTGATGGCGGCCGGCATCATCGGCGGCCCGATCGTCGAGTGGAGCTGCCGGATGGCGGCGCGCGGACCGGCTCGGCGCTACGGCACCGACGCGGAACGGCGATTGCGGGAGGCGGCCGCCGGGTGCGGCCGGGCCAGGGTGCTGGACCCGGTGGCGGCGGAGCTGCTGCGCTACCGCGAGGTGCGGGAGCAGTTCGGGCGGGTGACGGGGGTGGGGACCGGGCCCCGGTGACATCGGGGCGGGGAGTGACACCCGGACGGGGCGGTGACACCCGGACGGGGCGGTGGCTCCCGGAGGATGCGGCGGCTCCCGGAGGGTGACGGTGGACCTTTCTGTAGATGATCACTCTTCGGGGTCCATCTGGACTCACTCGTCCGGGTGACGGAGTTTTCCACAGGCGGGGGACGGTCCACAGGGCCCGGCGGGCTCGGCCCGGCACAGGCAGTCTGGCGGTGCGGCGATCGCGAGGGACGCGGTCGCCGTGGCAGAGGCAGCCGTACGGGACGGGCCCGTAGGCATGTCCGCCCGGCCCCGGCGGCCGGGCGAGGGAGGGGGTCGTGATGAACGAGACGATCATCTGCGCCGTGGGGAACGTGGCGACGAAGCCGGTGTTCCGGGATCTGGCGTCGGGGCCGTCGGCGCGCTTCCGGCTCGCGGTGACCACGCGCTATCTGGACCGCGAGAAGAACGAGTGGACCGACGGCCACACCAACTTCTTCACGGTGTGGGCCAGGCGGCAGTTGGCCACGAACGTGACGGCCTCACTCGACGTGGGCGATCCCGTCATCGTGCAGGGCAGGCTCAAGGTGCGTCAGGAAGTGCGTGAGGGGCAGAAATGGGCCTCGGCGGATCTGGAGGCCGTGGCGATCGGCCACGACCTCACGCGGGGAACCTCGGCCTTCCGGCGGCCGGGCAGGCCGGAACCCGAGCCGGCCGCTGCTGCGCCCCAGCAGCCCGAGCCCAACTGGGAGACCCCGCCCGGCGGTTCGGCGACCGACTCGCCCCAACGGGAGCCGGAGCCGGCTGCGGTGACGTGATGTCAGGCACTGCCCCGAGCTGGCCGTACTGCGGCTTATCGGCGAATGCGTTCCGAACGGTCCGGTGGATTTGTCGATAAGCCCTGCTCATGGGCCGTCTTGGCGATAACGATTCCGAGTCGGATCGCTTGTCCGACGGTATGACCGGCAAGCGTGGTGCGCCGCGTCCATAGGATGCCCGGCATAGCTCTCGGGGCTTCTGATTCTGCTGGTGGGACCACACCCCCCACGTCAATGGTCCTGCTCGAAGGGGAATTTGGTGTTTTCTTCTTTCTCTGCGCCGTCCGCGCGCAGGCGAGGGGCCGTCCGTCTCGCCGCCGCGACGCTGGTGTCCGGTCTTGTGGCTGTCGGGGTGCTCACCGGAGCCGGCACGGCCACCGCGAAGGAGACGGCACACAGCCAGGGCGGGGCGACCGCCACCATAGGCGGCCTCAAGACGTACGGCACCGCCGTGATCCACGAGAAGACCGGCGACCAGCAGGTCTGGGCGGGCCTGTTCGAGATGTCCGTCGACGGCGGCGGCACCCTGCAGACGTACTGCGTCGACATCCACAACCCCACCCAGCGGGACGCCAAATACCACGAGACCGCCTGGAGCGGCACCTCGCTGGGCGCCAACAAGAACGCCGGCCGGATCCGCTGGATCCTGCAGAACTCCTACCCGCAGGTCAACGACCTCGCGGCGCTCGCGGCGAAGGCGGGCGTCCAGGGCGGCCTGACCGAGCAGGACGCGGCAGCCGGCACCCAGGTGGCCATCTGGCGCTACTCGGACCACGCCGACGTCGACGCCGTCGACCCGCAGGCCGAGAAGCTGGCGGACTACCTGCAGAAAAGCGCGGTCGACATGGCGGAGCCCCAGGCGTCGCTGACGCTGGACCCGCCCGCCGTCTCCGGCCACCCCGGCGAGCTGCTCGGCCCGGTGACCGTGCACACCAACGCGGCGGGTGTGACCGTGACGCCGCCGGCGAACGCGGCGACCACCGGGGTGAGGATCGTCGGCAAGGACGGCAAGCCCCTCACCTCCGCGGTCGACGGCAGCCAGCTCTTCTTCGACGTGCCCGAGCACGCGGCCGACGGCTCGGCCGAGCTCACCGTGCAGGCCTCGACCACCGTGCCCGTGGGTCGCGCCTTCGCCTCCGACACCCGCAGCCAGACCCAGATCCTGGCCGGCTCCAGCGAGTCGACGGTCTCCGCGGCGGCGGGTGCGACCTGGGCGAAGAAGGGCGCCATACCGGCCCTCTCCGCCGCGCGGAACTGCGCCAAGGAGGGCGTGGACATCACCGCTGCCAACCAGGGCGACGAGGCGTACACCTTCGAGCTGATGGGCATCGAGCACAGCATCCCGGCAGGCGAGTCCCGCACGGTGACGATCCCCCTGCAGGAAGACCAGCCCTACGACTTCACGATCACGGGCCCAGCCGGCCTCCAGAAGCGCTTCACCGGCATCCTCGACTGCAGGACCCAGACCTCCGAGACCGGCAACGCGACCCAGATCCTCAGCGAACCGAGCCCCGCCACGGTGGGCGGCACAGCGGACGACACCAACCTCGCCGCCACCGGCGGCTCCACCATGACCCCGCTGATCGCGGGCATCGCCATCGCCCTCGTGGTGATCGGCGGCGCGGCCCTGGTCCTCGTAGGAAAGAAGAACGCGCCGACGCAGGACTGAGACTCGGAGGAAGCGCGGGCGCCGAGGGCAAGGACGCCTGCCCAACTCACGCTCTTCCCACGCCGGTTGGGCCACATGCGTGGAGCCAGGCCCGATCGATGGGCAGGATGGCCTCATGACGAAGTCATCCGTATCGCTTGTGCCGTCCACCCCCTCGGGGTCGGTGCTGTCCCTGTGGTCGCAGGACTCGGTGCTGTCGATCGGCTCGGTGGGGTCGGTGCTGTCCATCGGGTCCGTCGGCTCGGCCCTGTCCGTCGGGTCGATCGGGAGCGCGCTCTCCGTCGGGTCGATCGGCTCTGCGCTGTCGCTGATCTCGGCGGGGTCCTGGCTGAGCACGGGATCGCTGCTGTCCGCGCAGTCCCGGTGGTCGGTGCTGTCCTGGCGTTCCTCCCGTGCCTTCCGGTCGGCGGGAGCGGTCGGGGTGACGGCCGCGGCTGCCCTGCTGTTGGCCCAGCGGCTGCCCAGGGCGAACGGCGACCGCTGACAGTCACCATGGCGCCGAGGGGGTGAATCTGCGAGAAGATCTCGGTCAGCGCCTTCCACCCGGCGGCGGACAACGACCCGAGAAGGGCCGATCTCGTGATCATCTTTGGCACCAGGGGATACCTGTACCAGCTCGCGATACTCACGCTGGTGTGCGGAGGCTGCGGCAACCCTGCCGCGCACACGCTCAGGAAGCGTGTCACGAAGTTCACGCTGTTCTTCGTGCCGCTGTTCCCCATCTCCACGAGGTACGCCACGCAGTGCACCTTCTGCGGCACGGAACAGAAGGTGACCAAGGAACAGGCCGAACAGCTCCAGGCCCAGGCCACAGGCGCTCCTGGCGGCCACCCCCACGCCCAGCCGCACCAGCCCCACCAACACCCCGGAGCGTGATCACCCCCGACGCCCGAGGGGTGTTACTTGCACCGCAGGGCATGAAACAGCCCCTCACCAGCGGTTTTCCTGCCGATGAGGGGCCGTGTCAGGCGGCTTGGGCCGTCTCTGGGCCGGGCACAGGCCCGTGCAGCAGAACGCCAGCCTGAACCGGATCAGTCCCAGCGATAGGGGCCGGTCAGCCTGGCTGCGGGCAAGCACCCCTGTTCCACGTCTGCTCGGGCGATGCGGATACCCAGGATGTCGCCGACGGCCTGCCACACTACGCCGCGCAGACCACCCTCCTGCGTGTCGAGAAGGTCATGCCATTGTGGGACGGTGCAGCCCTCCGGGCAGGTCGCCCCGGCGGCTCTCAGGCCCTCGCCCAGGGCAGCCAGCTTGCTGCCTTCTACCGCATGAGGGCGACCCGTCAGATCGTCGCCGAAGTTGTTCAGGTATGCGTTCCCGTCGCCGGGCGCGTATACGAAATAGCTCGGGTTGACCGCTACGTTCGCGTTCAGGCAGATCAGCTCCTCCCCGGCCGTGGGAGTCACCTTGTCCTCGTCCTCGAAGAACCATGCGCACCAGGTGCACGATCCTCGGTCTTCCAGAACGAATGCCCACTCACCGGACGTGCCGTACATGCAGGGTGCGTCCCGGGTCGGGGGGAAGTCCCGGTACGGCGTAGCGCTCGATATCTCCTCCTCGTCCGCGCCCAGCCTGAGCAGCAGATCCCGGACCGGGACACCGCGCACCGCGGTCATGGAGATCCCGCCGAGCATCCCGTCAGCCGCCGGCTTGTCGAATGTGTGCTGCCCAATCCACTTCAAGCCCTCCGCCACTGCGCTGCGCCTCCTCGGTGTCGTTGGGTTGCAACGTAAGGTGTTGGCGGATGTGGCGGTCCGCAACAGCGAGCGAGACCGCGCCCGAGCAAGCCCGCACGAGGCCAGCCGACGTCAACCAACGACGACAGAAGCCCACGGCATCTGAACTGGTCAGAGCCGTAGGCTTCTTCTGCCCCGCTGGTCAGCGGGACCGGTGGTCAGCAGACGGGCTACTGAAGGCGCTCGATGGCGGGCTGAGTGTCGAGCAGCGTGTCCACCGTCAGCGTTCCTGCCGACGTGCCGATCAGCCACTCCGCGAGGGTGATCCCTTGGGCCCAGAGCTCTCCCTCGTGGTTGCACCACATCTGGCCCGCAGGATCGCGGAAGTCGACCAGTGACCAGATGGTGCAACCCCAGTCGTAGATCAGCACCAAACCCGCGGGAATGCGGCCGGAAGGATCCGGGCCGTCCTGGTACAGCTCGGCGATGTCGCAGAAGTTGCCCTGGGCGTGGCCCCCGCTCACGCCCAGGATGCCGTCGTCCGGTCCGAATCCTCCGTTGGCCACTTCGCTGTACAGACGCCCCAGGAGCGGAGGCGTGCGAAACCCGATGATTTGTTCTGCCTGTGCGATGGCGTCCGGTCCTGCGGGCGGGGGCAGGGTTCGCGTCCGGGCTGCGGCGCGCACTGTCTCCACGACCTCGTCATCAGTCACGATCTCACCCTCTCAGCCCGGAGAGGCGGAGGCCAGTGCCCCAGGGGCCGCGAGTGTCCGAGCGCTTCCTGGGCCGTCTCTGGGCGGTGCGAGGGTGCCCGAGGACGACCGGCGGCGACCGGCACTGACAGACGAGCCATCGCTGCCGGCAGAGAACCCCCAGGTCACCGCCCCCCGGGCATACGCGTTTCCCCCCAGGGGTGGCGGTCAGGCAAGATGGGGTGTATCTGCCCACTGCCTGATTTCAAGCTGCCGGACGGTTTCTCTTGGCTGAGTACATCTACACCATGCGCAAGACGCGCAAGGCAATCGGCGACAAGGTCATCCTTGACGATGTTTCGCTGAACTTCCTGCCCGGCGCGAAGATCGGTGTGGTCGGTCCGAACGGTGCCGGTAAGTCGACCATCCTGAAGATCATGGCGGGGCTGGAGCAGCCGTCGAACGGTGACGCGTTCCTGTCGCCGGGCTACACCGTGGGCATCCTGCTCCAGGAGCCGCCGCTCAGCGAGGACAAGACCGTCCTGGAGAACGTCCAGGAGGGCGTCGCCGAGGTCAAGGGCAAGCTGGACCGGTTCAACGAGATCGCCGAGCTGATGGCCACCGACTACTCGGACGCGCTGCTCGACGAGATGGGCAAGCTGCAGGAAGAGCTCGACCATGCGAACGCGTGGGACCTCGACGCCCAGCTCGAGCAGGCCATGGACGCCCTCGGGTGCCCCCCGGGCGACTGGCCCGTCACCAACCTCTCCGGTGGTGAGAGGCGCCGCGTCGCGCTCTGCAAGCTGCTGCTGGAGGCCCCCGACCTGCTGCTGCTCGACGAGCCCACCAACCACCTCGACGCCGAGTCGGTGAACTGGCTGGAGCAGCACCTCGCCAAGTACGACGGCACCATCGTGGCCGTCACCCACGACCGGTACTTCCTCGACAACGTCGCCGGCTGGATCTGCGAGGTCGACCGCGGCCGCCTCCACGGCTACGAGGGCAACTACTCCAAGTACCTCGAGACCAAGCAGACCCGTCTCAAGGTCGAGGGGCAGAAGGACGCCAAGCGGGCGAAGAGGCTCAAGGAAGAGCTCGAGTGGGTGCGGTCCAACGCCAAGGGGCGTCAGGCCAAGTCCAAGGCCCGTCTCGCGCGCTACGAGGAGATGGCCGCCGAGGCCGACAAGATGCGGAAGCTGGACTTCGAGGAG
Source organism: Streptomyces sp. NPDC001492 (assembly GCF_053597275.1). NCBI lineage: Bacteria > Bacillati > Actinomycetota > Actinomycetes > Kitasatosporales > Streptomycetaceae > Streptomyces > Streptomyces sp. NPDC001492. Next base: position 171,308 of record NZ_JBSFHW010000010.1, read on the forward strand.
ATCCAGATCCCGCCGGGTCCGCGTCTGGGCAGCATCGTCGTCGAGGTCAACAACCTCAGCAAGGGCTTCGGCGACAAGCTCCTCATCGACGACCTTAGCTTCACCCTGCCGCGCAACGGCATCGTCGGTGTCATCGGCCCGAACGGCGCCGGCAAGACCACCCTCTTCAAGATGATCCAGGGTCTGGAGACCCCGGACTCCGGCTCCATCAAGGTCGGCGAGACCGTCAAGATCTCGTACGTCGACCAGAGCCGCGAGAACATCGACCCGAAGAAGACCCTCTGGGCCGTCGTCAGCGATGAGCTCGACTACATCAATGTCGGGCAGGTCGAGATGCCGAGCCGGGCGTATGTGTCCGCCTTCGGCTTCAAGGGCCCCGACCAGCAGAAGCCCGCCGGCGTCCTCTCCGGTGGTGAGCGCAACCGCCTCAACCTCGCGCTCACCCTCAAGCAGGGCGGCAACCTGCTGCTCCTCGACGAGCCGACCAACGACCTCGACGTCGAGACCCTCGGCTCGCTGGAGAACGCGCTGCTGGAGTTCCCGGGCGCGGCCGTGGTCGTCTCCCACGACCGGTGGTTCCTGGACCGAGTGGCCACGCACATCCTCGCCTACGAGGGTGACTCCAAGTGGTTCTGGTTCGAGGGCAACTTCGAGTCGTACGAGAAGAACAAGATCGAGCGGCTCGGACCGGACGCCGCGCGCCCGCACCGCGCCACCTACAAGAAGCTGACCCGGGGCTGATCGATCTTGCGTCACATCTACCGCTGCCCCCTGCGCTGGTCGGACATGGATGCCTACGGCCATGTCAACAACGCGATCTTCCTCCGGTATCTGGAGGAGGCACGCATCGACTTCCTGTCCCTGCGGGGCAAGGAGTCCAAGCAGGGGTCCGTGGTGGCGCGCCATGAGATCGACTACAAGCGGCAGCTCGTGCACCGGCCCGACCCGGTGGACATCGAGCTGTGGATCACCGAGATCAGGGCCGCGTCCTTCACCGTCACCTACGAGGTGAAGGACGAGGACCTGGTCTATGTACGGGCCTCGACCGTCGTCGTGCCGTTCGACTTCGAGACGCAGCGGCCGCGCCGGATCACCTCCGAGGAGCGGGAGTTCCTCGAGGGGTACCGGGACGACGCCGAGGAGGAGGCCGTCGCCGCATGACGGTGCTCCACCTTGCCGACGAGCGGGAGGCGGCGGACCTCGCGGCCTTCCTCTCGCGGCTGCTCCACTACGACCGTGGGGCCGCGGTGCGCCTCCAGGCCGCAGGGACCGCGCTCGCCGTCTTCGGGCGGCCGCCGTCCTTCGAGGTGCTCGCGATCCGCGCGGTGCGGCTCGCCAAGCCCTACGAGAACGGGCTCGACGTCACGCTCGACGTGACCGTGTCCGCGGGTGAACTCCTGGAGGCGGTGGACGAGTCGGCGGCGACGGCTGGCGTTCCGGCGGCGGTGACGGGGCCGCCGTGGGCCGGCGTCCTCCCGCCGCGCGGCGGCTGGCGGCCCGAGCCCGGGCTGCCCGCGCCCGACGCGCTGCGCGCCATGGTCGGCGCGGCCGTCGCCGAATTCCGCTCCCGTACCGGGGAGTTGGCACCCGAGCTGCGCACACGCGCCGAGCTCGACCGCATCGGACGGGAGATCTGGTCCCGGACGGTCGGCGACACCCACCTTCCGGTACGGGCCGCGCACGCGGCACAGTCGCTCGGGTTCCTCCGGTCCACGCAGAGTGCCGGGGACCTGGCGCTGGTCTCGTCGGGCGCCTGGCTGCGGCTTCGTACGCCGTATGGCTCGATCGCCGTACGGCGTGCGGGGCTTGGGGCGCTGGACGTCAGCGTCCGGTAGCCATCCGGACGGGTGCGGTGGTCATCCCACGTGATCACTCACTGCCGTCCGGCCGTACGGCGATGTGGTCCGGCTCCGGTTCCAGGGCGACGCAGTCGCGCATGCCGGGCTTCAGGTCGGGGCGCTGCGCGGCGTTCTGCGGGCCCGCAGCGAGTGACGCCGGTCCGCGCGTCACCGCTCGCGCGCGGGCGCGTGACAGGACGAACGGTGCCACCGCACCGAACGTCGTCAGGGTCAGTCCGGGGCGTTCACCATCGAGGCCGCGGCGTAGGTCAGGTACTTCCACAGCTGCTGCTCGTGCTCCTCGGACAGGCCGAGCTCGTCGACGGCGTCCCGCATGTGCCGCAGCCAGGCGTCGTGCGCCTCGCGGTTCACGGTGAAGGGGGCGTGACGCATGCGCAGCCGGGGGTGGCCGCGGTTGTCGCTGTACGTCGTCGGGCCGCCCCAGTACTGGATCAGGAACAGCGTGAGGCGCTCCTCGGCAGGGCCGAGGTCCTCCTCGGGGTACATGGGCCGCAGTACCGGGTCCTCGGCCACCCCCTCGTAGAAACGGTGGACGAGGCGGCGGAAGGTCTCCTCCCCGCCGACCTGCTCGTAGAAGGTCTGCTCCTGAAGCGTGCCGCGCCGAATCTCATTCACGCTCCCATGGTCTCAGACCGCTCGGCGGAGGACTTGAGGCTTAGGTCCCCGCCCCGCCTCCAGGAAGTGGACATTCCGGATCTGGCGGAGTCGGTACTCGCCTCGTGCTTCCTCCCGCAGCACAGTGGACGTATGGGCGCAGCTGCTCTCGACAAGGAATTGGACGACCTCGCGGCCACCGCGCGGGCGGCGCTCGTACGGGAGATCGACGCGAGCGGGGCCTGGGACGACGACCCGGTGTGGCGGGAGGCGTTCGCTGCGGTCCCGCGCCATCTCTTCGTGCCGTACTACTACGTCGGGGTCGTCGGCGGCTACGAGCGACGCTGGGGCGAGAGCCCTGATCCACGCACGCGCGAGCGCTGGTTGCGCGGGGCCTACGAGGACGCCCCGCTGGCCACCCGGCTGCGCGACGGCGAGCTGCTCTCCTCCAGCAGCCAGCCGTCGCTGATGGCGAAGATGCTGGCCGAGCTGAGGGTCGAGGACGGCAACCGGGTCCTGGAGATCGGCGCGGGCACCGGCTACAACGCCGCCCTGCTGGCCCACCGGCTCGGCGACGACGACCTGGTCACCACCGTCGACCTGGAGCCGGAGATCACCGAGTCGGCCCGGCAGCACCTGGCGGCCGCCGGCCACCACCCGGCCGTCGTCACCGGCGACGGCGCCCGCGGAGTCCCCGAACGCGGCCCCTTCGACCGGATCATCGCCACCTGCACCCTGACCTCGGTCCCGCGCGCCTGGCTCGCCCAGTGCAACCCCGGCGCCCGCATCCTGGCGCCCTTCGCGACGGGCCTGATCGCCCTGACGGTCCGGGACCCCGCCCACGCCGAGGGCCGCTTCCTCCACACGCCCGCCTACTTCGTGCCCCTGCGCGGCGAGACCCGCCCCGAGCGGGGGTCACTCCAACTCGGCGACATTCCCCGCCGTGCCAGGGACCACGAACTCTTCCGCTTCCTCCTGGCCCTGACCCGCGGCACCCTCGACCCACAGGATGCTTTCGCCCTGTGGGAACACGAGGAACAGCCGGAGCGCCAGCGCTACGGCATCACCATCGGCACAGACCGAGCGTGGGCATGGCTGGATGACTCGGAGGGGCCGTACGTCTGGCCCCTCCGATGAATCAACGGCTTTCAGGGGGCGCGGCGAATAGTGATCGTCGTCCACGCACCCACGTGCACCCGATCCCCATCCTGCAACGGCACCGGCACAAAAGGTTGAATCGGCTCATCAGAGCCGTTGACCGTCGTACCGTTCGTCGAGTTCTGGTCCACGACCGCCCAACTGCCGTCCGGCTGCTGCACGAGCACCGCATGCTGGTGCGAGACGCCCGGGTCCTCCGGCGGCACCGCCAGGTCGATGTCGGGGGTGTCGCCGGTGGAGTGCCGGCGGCGCCCGATGGTGATCTGGTTGCCGCTGAGGGTGCGCTGCTGCTCCGGCGAGTACGCGGGCAGGTTGAGGCCCGCGGCCTCCGGGCCGGAGCGCTGCATCATCGCCATGAAGTACTCGCGGTCCGGACCGATGGTCGCCGTCCAGGTCACCGGCCCGCCCTGCGTCTGCGGGAAGCCCTGGCCGGGCGGGGGTGCCTGGGTCGAGCCGGGCTGCGGATAGCCGTAGCCACCGTTCTGACCGGGGCCACCGGGAGCGCCGGGGCCGCCGGACGGCGGAGAGATCACCCAGTCGTCGTCACCGCCGCCGTAGGACGGACCGCCCTGCTGCGGCGGACGTCCCGTCTCCTGCGGGAAGCGGGGCGGGGCCGGCGGACCTGGCTGCTGGAACGCCTGCGGGGCGCCGCCGGGGCCACCGTGCGGTGTGGGGCCGGGCGGCGGCGGGACCGGACGCGACGGGTCGGGGCCGAAGCCGGACCGGTCGGCGAAGGGGCTCGGCGGACCGGAGGGCTCGTTACCGAAGGGGCTCGGCGGACCGGAGGGCTCGTTGCCGAAGGGGCTCGGCGGGCCCGAGGGCTCGTTCCCGAACGGGCTCGGCGGGATCGGCTCCGCCGGGCGGTTCATCTGGGACGGGCGTGAGCCCTGGTACTCGTACGAGTCGCCGCCGCCGTACGACGGACCGGGCGGCGGCTGCTGCTGGAAGGGCCCGCCGGGGCCGGGCGCCGGCGGGCGCGGGGCGGCCGGGGTGTACGAGGTCGCGGTGTTCGTCAGGAAGTTCCACCGGCACTCCTCGCAGAACGGCGCACCGCCCTCACGGGGCGTGCGGCACTGCGGGCAGAGCTCCGGCTCGGGGTCCGGCACCGTGGACAGCGGGCGGCCGCCGGGCCGAGGGCCATGGCCGGGCGGCGGGAAGCCGTAGCCGCCGCCGGGCGGGGGCGGCGGGGGAGGGGGCGGAGGCACGGCACCGGCCATGCGGTGACCGCAGACCTCGCACCAGTCGTCGGAACCCGACTGGTGTCCGTTCGGGCAGGTCGGCATGTCGGCGCTTCCCCCTTTCCTTCAGGGTCCTACTCGGTCCTGGGATGTGTGTGATGTGTACGGCGACGTGACGTCGCTGTCACTTCTTTACACGAACAGTCTTTGTCGACCGTGTCTCGAGAGTCATCTCGTCGGCCTCCTCGACCTTCGCTTTCAGTCGCACAGTACCTGTCGCGGCATCGACCACGTCCACCACCTTCGCAAGCAGTTTCGCAGTATCCGCGTTTCCGGAGGCGCTGGCGAGCTGAACGGCCCGGCCCAGTTTGGCCGTTGCTCCATCCATATCGCCCGCTTTGCGAAGATCCAGCCCTTGTTGGATGGCCTGTGCCAGTTCGGCCTGCCCCGTGTAGTGGGCGACCTGGGGGTTGATCGAGGTGGAAGCCACCATGTCGTCGGTCCACACGGCCCTGACGAGCCCCTGGGCGCCGAGGTTGTGCGCGCTGCCGTCGGGCTGCGGGACGACCAGGGAGACCCGGGCGGCGAGCATCTCCTGGCCGAGGGCCGCGGCCGGGACCTCGACGCATACGTGGTAGTCACGGGACTCGTCGCCCCAGGAGCCGGTGGGGTAGTCCCCGGCGCGCGGGCCGGCCTCGGTGCGGCGGTCGGTCAGCTCCTCGACCGTGGGCGCCACTTGCTTGACGAACTTGATGGTGGTGCCGACCGGCGTCCACAGCCTCAGAGCGACGTCGGCGACCTCCTTGCCCATCGCCTTCTCCATCATCTGCGTGAAGTCGGCGGCGAGGGCGGCAGGGTCGGCGACGATGTCGGCGGTACCGAGCAGCGCGGAGGCGATCCCTGTGACTTCTTTCACTTCCCAGTCGGTGCCCACGCCACGTGCGTCACAGGTGAACCGTCCGGCACATTCGGCGAGCGCCCGCTTGAGGTCCTCCGGCGACTCGTGCTCGTTGCGGCCGTCGGTGAGCAGGATGCCGTGCCGGATGGCGACCTCGTCCGAGGAGAGCAGCCGGTCGGCCAGCTTCAGCCAGGTGCCGATGGCCGTGCCGCCGCCCGCGCTCAGCTTCCGCAGGGCCTCCTTGGCCTGGCCGCGGGTGGTGGCGTCGGCGACCGCGAGGCGCCCGCCACCCGGGTAGACCTCCTTGGCGACGTGCGTGCCGCCGATCACCGCGAAGTGCACCCCGTCGCGCAGGGTGTCGATCGCGGCGGCCGTCGCGTCCCGGGCGTTGCGCATCTTGGTCGGCGGGTAGTCCATCGAGCCGGAGCAGTCGACCATGATCGCTACCCCGGCCGACGGGCCGCGCCCCGGTCCGTAGAGGTGAGGCGCTGCGACGGCGCTGCCGACCGTGCCGCCGCCGGTGGCGGTGACCGTGACGATGGCGTTGACCTCGCGGCCGCCCTCCGGCAGGTACTCGTTCTGGTACACGTCCATCGAGAACTGCGGCACGCTGGACTTCGAGAAATTGGCCATGCCTACTCAAATCCCCCTCGAAAACCCCGCGTTCGCGGGGCGACGACTGTATGCGGACCGGTCCCCTCCGGTCCGCTGAGGCATCCCCGTATACGGCCTCAGGCCGATCCTGCCCCCTGAGGCACGGCCGGGAACGGCACGACGGCCACTGTTACGTTGTCGTGGCCCCCGCCGTCCAGGGCGTGACCGACCAGCACACGGGCGCTGTGCAGCGGACGTACGGCGGCATCCGTCGGCACGACCTCGGCCATCTCCTCGGCCGCCTCCGCGTAGTTCCACAGTCCGTCCGTGCACACCACCACTACACCCGGCCGGTCCGGCTTGAAGGAAGCCGTGTGCGGCTCCAGTTCGTAGGCGTCCGCGCCGAGCCAGCCGGTGATCGCGTGGGCGCGCTCGTCGGCGTACGCCTCGGCCTCGCTCATCAGGCCCGCGGAGACCATCTGCGCGGCCCACGAGTCGTCCTCGGTGAGGCGGGCCGGAGCCGAACTGCGGTCCACCGGCACCCAGTAGGCGCGGCTGTCGCCGACCCAGCCCACGACCAGCAGCCCGGCCGTCACGACCGCGCCGACGATGGTGCAGGCGGGCGCGTTCTGGTGCGGGGAGTGCTCGCGGGCGGTCGCGGGTTCGTCGGCCAGGGCGTTGACCGCGTGCGAGGCGGCCACGATCGCGTCGTGCATGGCCTGCTGCGGGTGGGTGCCCCGCGGCAGGGCGGTGAGCAGCGTGTCGTTCGCGGCGCGGGCGGCGGCGAGCGAGGCCTCGTCGGGCCGGGTCGCCGAGGAGACGCCGTCGCAGACGATCGCCACGGACGCGGGCGCGCCGTCGGGCAGGGTGGCGGTGCCGATGCCGAACGCGTCCTCGTTGCGGTGGTGGCGCAGGCCTCGGTCGCTGACGGCGGCCACCGGGCCGGACTCCTGCTCCATGTGGTCGCGTTCCCGGGGCTGGGCGTGCCCGCAGTTCTCGCAGTAGCCGTCGTCGTCGACACGGCCCGCGCGGCAGGCCACGCACAGCTTGGCCTCCTCGGCGGGCGCGGCGAGCGAGGCGACGCGCGGGTCCGGGGCCTGCAGCGGGTACTCGTCGGGCTGCGGCGGCCGGTCGAAGCGCACACCGGAGGCCGGGGACATCGGCGATCCCGTGGGCTGCTCCGGCGGCAGCGGGGAGCCGCCCGAGTCCGTGCCGTGCAGGTCCGTCGGCAGATGGGTCGCCGCCGGGGTGTCGGAGCCGCCCGGAGCGGCGGCGACGGGCCAGGCCGCACCATCCCCGTCGCCCGGCTGCAGGTCCGAGCCGTTCAGGGCGATCGTCGGATGGTCGTCCGGCCGTGCGGGCACGACGGACAGGTCGTATCCGCACGCACCGCAGAAACGGTCACCCGACTCGAGCGGCCACTCGCAGCTCGGGCAGTTCGACAGGGCGGCCTGCTGGGGCATCTGCGACATCAACTACACCCACGTCCGGGGGCGGTAACGGTTGGCACGTTCCACCAGGTCGATCCTCTCCTCGCCGCCTCGCGCCAGCCGGGCCAGCGTGCGGTACGAACGCTCCAGGCCGAAGCGGAGTCCCCGCTCGTCCAGGTCGCTGCCGAGCAGCACGCGCTGCGCGGCGGGAGCAACCACCTGGCCACCGGAGAGTATCCAGTCCAGCGCGCAACCGAGGACTTCGGCCGACAACTGCTCCCGGCGCGCCGGATCCAGACCGTACGCGTCCAGCGCCTCGACCTGCCCGGCGGCGGCACCCAGGTCCTCCAGGAACGGTACGTCGGAAGCGGCCGCCGTACGCCCGCGCAGCCGCGCCCGTACGGCCGCCACCCGCGCGGCCGTGTAGTGGATCGAGGACTCCGGTACCGACTCCAGCGTCCGTACGGCACTGCGCCGGTCCCCGGTCGCGAGCTGCACGCGGGCCAGACCGAACGCGGCGCTCACATAGCTGGGGTCGGTCGACCACACCAGCCGGTAGTACTCGGCCGCGTTGTCCAGCTGGCCCAGTACCTCCGCGCACAGGCCGAGCGCCAGCTTGGGCGCGGTTTCGCCGGGGAACGCGTCGTAGATCGCGTCGAAGGCGAGCGCGGCGCCCTCCTCGTCGCCGGTCACCAGCGCGGCCACGCCCCGGTACCAGACCACCCGCCAGTCGTCGGGCCGCTCGGTCTCCAGGGTCTGCAGCGCGTTGAGTGCGGTCGCAAAGTCGCCGTTCTCCAGCCAGGCGCGGATCTGCCTCAGCCGGGTCTCGACCGATGCCGCCGGGGCCGCGGCCAGCGCCCCGAGCAGTTCGGCCGGCGCGGTCGTCATCAGGCCCGCCAGGAAACCCGCGTTCGGGTCGGAGGGGTCGACGCGGGGGACGGGCAGGGCGAGGGCCGCGGTGGGGGAGTCGACGTGCTTGACGAGGGCCGCGGTGCCGTTCGCCGACGCGGGAAGCTGCGGCTGCTGTCCCTTACGCGGCAACACCACCCGCGCCCCCAGCCGTGACACGTCCCCCTCCAGCTTCGGGAACAACTCCGTGTCCGTGACCTTCAGTTCGGGTCCGAACAGCGTCGACAGCGCGGGCCGCGCCCGGCCCGTCTGCAACGACACCACCTCGCGCAGCACACCCGTCAGCTGCTCCGCCATCTCCTGCGCGGAGGCGAAGCGGCGGGCCGGGTCGGGGTCGGTGGCGCGGACCAGGAGCCGGTAGAAGGACTCGTACTGGCGGAAGACCTCGATGTTGTCGGGGTCGGGCAGGGAGTCCACGAAGACGTTCGTGTAGCCCTGGAAGTCGAAGGACAGGACGGCCAGGGTGCGGGCGACCGTGTACAGGTCCGAGGCCACCGACGGGCCGACCTCCGCGACCTCCGGCGCCTGGTAGCCGACCGTGCCGTAGATGGCCGACTCCTCGTCGTCCATCCTGCGCACCGCGCCCATGTCGATCAGCTTGAGCTGGTCCTCGGTCTGGATCGCGTTGTCGACCTTGAAGTCGCAGTACAGCAGGTTGCGGCTGTGCAGATGGCCGAGCGCCTCCAGCGCCTCGATGCCGTACGCGCAGGCCTGCTCCACCGGCAGCGGATCCCGCTTGCCGTCCGGGGTGCGGCGGTCGTTGGCGATCTCCTTCAGGGACTTGCCGCCGACGTACTCCATGACGATGTAGCCGTCGAGCGAACCGGTGCGCTGGTCCAGGTGCTCCACGAAGTTGTAGATCCGCACGATGTTGGAGTGCTCGATCTCCGCCAGGAAGCGCCGCTCGGAGATCGCCGCCGCCATCGCGTCCTGGTCACCGGTGTCCAGCAGGCCCTTGAGGACCACCCAGCGGTCGGAGACCGCCTTGTCCACGGCGAGGTAGACCCAGCCCAGGCCGCCGTGCGCCAGACAGCCGACGACCTCGTACTGGCCGTGGACGACGTCACCCGACTTCAGCTTCGGGACGAAGGAGTAGGGGTTGCCGCACTTGGTGCAGAAGCCCTCGGTGCGGCCCGCGCGGTCCCCGCGTGACCGGCCCACCGGCGCCCCGCAGTCGGAGCGAGAGCAGAACCGCTTGCGCTCGGGCACCTCCGGGTTCTCCAGCACCATCGCGCGCGGATCGGGCCGCGGCACGTCCGGCACCTGCACCAGGCCCACGCCCAGCCGGCCGCGGGAACCGGTGCTGGTGCCGGAACCGGAGCTGCGCACCGACACCGAACGGCCCGTGGACTTCCCCGACAGGGAGCGCGAGAGCCGCCCGGACACCGAGCGCCTCGACTTCGACGACTGCGAGGACGTACGCGAGCTGCCTCGGCTGCCGGCCCGCGAACTGCCGCTGTCCTGCGAGCCCTTGCCGTCGCCGGTGATGCCGGTGGCCGGCGAGCCCACCATGCCCTTCGACGACACGACGGGCGCCAGACCGCAGGTGTCGCAGTACAGCTCGCCGCCGCCCACGTCCTCGTACGTGCCCTCGCAGTCCGGTCGTTGGCAGGTCTGCTGTGCCTCACTCATGACGACGCCGTACCCCCTTTGTCGCTCACGCTCCGGACCCCCCGCGGTCCTGCGGGCCGCCCTGCGGCGGCACGCGCGGGGCACCCAGCACCTCGGCGGCCGCCTGCTGGTAGCGCAGCACGGCCTGTTCGGCGACGCGCAGATCGCACGGGGCGCTCCACAGCATGCGGCGCGCCGCGTCGTACCGCTCGATCAGGAACGGGTCCTCGGCGTACCCGAGCCGGGCGACCTTCGCCTTGTACGCGTCGAGGCGGCCGCGCAGCTCGGCGCGGACCGCCAGGGGCGCGGTGACCGCGGTCAACGACTCGCGGGCGCGCAGTAGTTCGTCCTCCGCCTTCTGCTCCAGGGACTCCAGGAGCGGGGACAGGCGGTGCCACTGGGCGTGTCTGCGGTATTCGGCGGCCGTCGCCAGCTGCTCCTGCAGCGCGGTCGGCGGGCCGCTGACGACCGGCACCTCCGTGGCGGCGATCTTCGCGAGAACCTCCCCGCGCGCGTTGCGTGCCTCCGCGAGCGTGCGGTCCGCCCGGCTGAGCACGTCCCGCAGCTTCACCAGCCGCTGCTCCGCGTCCTGCCGGACGGTGAGCACGGCGTCGATCTCCCTGCGCACCTCCTCCAGGGCGCGCGCCTCCCGGTCGTACACCGTGGTGTCCGGCCGGCCGCCGCCCGGCGCCGAACTCCCCTGCGCGGGAATCCAGTACGCCAGCGGGTCGGAGATCACCTGCTCGCGCAGGGTGGTCAGGGTGCGGGTGATGCGCTCCAGGTCGTCCCCGGAGGGGTGCTCGCCGGGGCGCACACCGACGGAGTGGGCGAGCGTACGGGTGCGCTGGAGCTCCGCGGCCAGTAAATCGATCCGGGCGGGCAGCGCCGACCAGACCGCGTCGGCCGCGACCACCATGTCCAGGCTCGACGCGTACAGCTCGTTCATCAGGTCGACCAGGGCGGCCAGGGAGAACTGCCGGCTGAGCTTGCCCGGGGCGGACAGCAGCGTCGGCGCGTTCGCCGTGGCCGTCGTCGAACCCGCGACCGTGACGGACTCGCCGCGCAGCAGCTCCGTCAGCTCCACCAGGTCCTCGCGGCTGGACCAGCGGCGGCGCGAGCGGATCTCCCGGGCGGAGCGCAACGCGTCCGTGTACGCGTCGAAGTACGCCCACAGCAGCGTGATCGACGCCTCCGCGGCAGCCCATCGCTCCTTGGTGATGCCCGTCAGCTCGGCGCCCTCGAGGAGTCTGCGGCCCGCGTGGTCCTGCAGGGCGAGGAGCGAGGTCTCGATCGCCTCGTGCTCCGCGCCGAGCCGCGCCAGCGCACGGTCCACCTCGTCCCGGTCCATCACCGGCCCGGCGGGGTCCGTGACGCCCATCGATCACCTCTCGCTGCTGTCGTGTTCCGTCGTGTGGTGCCGTACGTCCGTCAGTTGATGATCGGTCACTTGTAGTGGGCTTCGGGAGGGGTCGCCGACGCCGACTTCTCGCCACCCTGGTCCATGGTCGGATGCAGCCACGTCTTGTACGAGGCCGCCCAGTCGCCGTCCTTGATGTAGTTCTGCAGGGTCCGGTTGACCTGGCGTATCAGATCCTGGGAGCCCAGCTTCATCGCCACGCCGTAGTACTCGTCGGTGAACAGGCCGCCCTTCAGCTGCACCGTGGGGTCCTGTGCGGCCTGGCTCGCGGCGAGCGCGCCGTCCGTGACGACCGCGTCGACCTCGCCGAGCTGCAACTTCACCAGGCAGTCGAGCTGGTTGGGGACCACCGTCCCGATGTCCGCGCCGGTCGGAAGAGTGCCCTTCCCCTTGTCCGCCTGCAGCCGGTCCAGTGCCGTCGAACTGTCCGCCGAGCAGATCTTCTTGTGGGCGAGGGTGCTGTTGTATCCCGTGATCGCCGAGGTCCGCGGGGCGAGGACCTGCTGTCCGGTCCTGAAGTAGGGGGCGGAGAACGCCACTTGCTTGATCCGGTCGCAGTTGATCGTCATGGTGCGCACCACCATGTCGACCTCGTCGTCCTGAATCGCCTTGATACGGCGGCTGGTCGGGATGGCCTTGAACGAGACCGCGTCAGGGTCGCCCAGGATGTCCTTGGCGATCTGGTGGACGAGGTCGATGTCGAAACCTTCCGGCGCACCGGAGGTGTTGTTCGGGTTGAGATAGCCCCAGCGGTAGCTGTTGGTGTCGATGCCGACGATCAGGCGCCGGTCCTTGCGGGCCTTGATCCTGTCGATGATCGCTGTGCTGCCGTCACCGCCCGACGGCGAAAGACTGCCGTCCTGCGGGTTGTCGCACTTGGCCGCAGCCCTGGCCTGCAGGCCCTGCGCGACCCCTGGGCCGCCGCTGCCCGCGGCGTCGTCCGTGCCGCTCGACTGGGTCTGGGGCAGCAGCAGCGCGAACGCCAGGGCCAGGGCGCACAGGGCCGCCATCGCGCCGACCCCGCCCCAGCCGCGGAGACCGGTCCGCAGACGCTGTGCCAGACGCCGTGCATCCATCGTCACGCCCCCTCTCACCGGTACTCCGACAGCCTGCGCCCGATGCCGACGACCGCGCCGGCCGCCCCCAGCACCGCGAGGACCGCGGCCCCGTACGGCAGTCCGGTCAGCGCGTCCCGGCCGTCGCCCGCGGCCTGCTTGAACTCGGCCTGCTCGTGCGTGAGCGCCGTCTCCAGAGCGATGTCGATGTTGTCGAAGCACTCGCTCGTCGGGTCCTTGCCGACGCCGATGACCTTGTCCCGGGCCTGCTGGTACTCACCCTTGTCGTTCCAGCCCTGCGCGACTACGTGCCGTTGCTTCCACACCTTCATGAAGCCGTTCGCGTTCTGTACGGGTTTGCGGCCCGCCGAGTCGTCCGCGAGACCGTCGGCCTTGGTCAGCGACGCCGCCAGCTCACCGATCTGCTCGTCGTACCCGGCGGCGTAGGCGTCCACCGGATTGCCGCCCACGACCTTGGTGTCGGCGCCGCGGCGGATCAGGCTGAGGTTCTCGTCACTGCGGGCCGTCAGGGACGCGATACGGGCGTCGTGCAGCACGTTCAGCGAGCGGACGCCGTGGTTGTACGAGGCGTTCAGCCCCGAGCGGGCGACCGTGTGGCCGACGACCAGCCAGAGCAGGACCACCACCGACGCGGCCGAGGCGATGACCAGACCGTGGTTCAACACCCGGTTGGTGCGCAGGTAGTTGCGGCGCTGGGCCCAGGCCAGCCCGCCGAGGGCGAGCAGACCGAGGCCGACCGCCGCCCACGGGAAGGACTTCGCGTGCGCGTAGTCGGAACTCAGCCGCTGGTTCTCCTTCTGGTACAGGGCCTCGGCCTTCGGCAGCATCTGCTGCTGCATCTGCTCGTTCGCCGCGCGCAGATACGCGCTGCCCACCGGGTAGCCCTGCCGGTTGTTGGCCCGGGCCGTCTCCACCAGGCCCTTGTACCGGGGCAGCAGCTTGTTGAGCTCGGCGATGGTCTTCGCCGAATCGGACCCCGGGTCCGAGCTGGAGGCGGCCGTGACCAGCTTTTCCGCGGCCGTCCTGATGCCGTCCTCGTACCGCTGCCGCGTCTCGGGCTTCTCCTGCGGGCCCGCGAGATAGCCGCTGGCCGCCGCCGTGTTGGCGTCGGCGAGCGAGCGGTAGATGTCGGCCGCGTCGGAGCTGAGCGGCTGGCTGCGGGTGAGCACCTGCTCGGCGGCCGTCGCCCGGGCCGTCATCTGCCAGGCGGTGACCGCACCGAACGCGACGACGAGGAGGGCGAGGAACGCCCCGATGATGCGCAGCCGCCCGGGCTCCGTGGTCGCGGCCTCGCGCAGCCGGTCGACGCCCTCCGCGAAGGCCGTGCGGCGTGCGGAGACGTCGGGAACGACTGCGGGGCCCGTCGGGGTGGGGGGAACGGGCCGGCCCGGCTGAGGCGGTACGGACGGCATCGTGGGCACGGCGGTGCCCGGCCTTGCCGCGCTGCTCTTCGGCGGGTGTGTCACTTTTGACCTCCCCCATGGTCATCCGTCACAGCAAGTATCGCCGCCGGGACTGACATCCGCACGGGGTGCCTGCCGGCGGCTTGCAGGATCCCGTATCCCCCCTGCCCATGAACACGTTTTGGGAATCAGTTCGGTTCCGTCCGGGGGCTGCCGCCCCCAGGCCCCCGCCTTTCGGCCTGAACGGCCTCGTCCTCAAACTCCCCCACTCTCGGCTTCGCTCGAGCGGGGGGACCCCCATGACGGGCTGGGGTGTTCGAAGTGGGCCCTTACTCGTTCGTGCACCTCCGCCTCCGCCCCCACCTTGTCCAGGCCCAGCAGTGCCGCCCCCAGCACCGGGCTCGCCGTCACCACCCGGGGGACCGCCTTCGGGGCGCGGGCGGACAGCAACTCGCGGATTCCGTCGTTGAGTTGGGGGTGCTGGGCGGCCAGGACGCCGCCACCGAGGAGAACGGGGGTCTCCTCCTCCAGCAGGTCCAGGCGGGTCAGGGCCACCGTGGCCATGGTCACCACCTCGTCGGCCAGGCGGTCCACGATCGCGCGGGCGACCGGGTCGCCGTCGGCCGCCGTGGCGAAGAGGACCGGGGTCAGTTCATGGCGGCGGGCGGGCGGTACCTGCTCCACGTGGAGGGCCTCGATGAGGTCGAGCATGGTGTCGTGGCCGAAGTGGGCCGGGAGGGTGTGCGCGAGGGCGGTGGGGGCGCCGCGGCCGTCCGCCGCCCGTGCCGCGTGCCACAGGGCCTCCTCGGCGAGGCCCCAGCCGCCGCCCCAGTCGCCGGAGATGCGGCCGAGGGCGGGGAAGCGGGCGGTGCGGCCGTCGGGGCGCATGCCCACGCAGTTGATGCCGGCGCCGCAGACGACGGCGACCCCGCGGGGTTCGGTGACGCCCGCGCGCAGGATGGCGAAGGTGTCGTTGCGGACCTCCACGCCCGCGCCCCACGCGCGCGCGTGCAGCGCGGCCGCCAGCTGCTCCTCCTCGAAGGGGAAGTCGGCGTTGGCGAGGCAGGCGGAGACGTGGTCCACCGAGCTCACCGAGGCCGCGGCGAAGGCCCGTTGCACCGCCTCGGCGACCTTGTCCACGGCCGCTTCCACGCCCACCACGGGCGGCCGGAAGCCGCCGCCGCGGCTCGTTGCGAGGACGGTTCCGTCGGCCGCCACGACCGCGACGTCGGTCTTGCTGTTGCCCGCGTCGACGGCGAGGACACGTGCGGTCATGCCCACGCGAGATGCTCCCGGTTGTGTGCGATCAGTCGGTCGGTGAGCGCTTGTGCGTACTCGTACTGGCCGATGAGGGGGTGGGCGAGGAGGGCCTTGAACACCCGGTCGCGGCCGCCTCGCAGCGCCGCCTCCAGGGCCAGGTCCTCGTACGCCGTCACGTTCGCCATCAGGCCCGCGTACAGCGGGTCGACGGGCGGTACCGGCAGCGGGAGCGGTCCCTTGGGGCCGACCGCCGCCTGCACCTCGATCACCGCGTCGTCCGGCAGGAAGGGCAGCGTGCCCCGGTTGAGGGTGTTCACCACCTGGTACGGGCTGCCGGCCGAGCCCAGCAGGGCGGCCGCGAGGTCCACCGCCGCCTCCGAGTAGTAGGCGCCGCCCCGCTTGGCGAGCAGCTCCGGCTTCTCGTCGAGAGCCGGATCGCCGTACATCTTGAGCAGGTTCCGTTCCATCTCGGCGACTTCGGCGGCACGGGAGGGCTTGGTGCGCAGCTCGCGTACCACCTCGTCGTGGGCGTAGAAGTAGCGCAGGTAGTACGACGGGACGACGCCCAGGCGGTCGAGCAGGGCCCGCGGCAGCCGCAGGTCCGCGGCGATGGCGTCACCGTGTTCGGCGAGCAGCTTGGGCAGGACGTTCTCGCCCTCGGGGCCGCCCAGGCGTACCCCGGTCTCCCAGGTGAGGTGGTTGAGGCCCACATGGTCGAGGTGGACGTCGGCCGGCGCGACCCCGAGCCGGTCCGCGAACTTCCGCTGGAAGCCGATCGCCACGTTGCACAGGCCGACCGCCTTGTGGCCCGCCTGCAGCAACGCGCGCGTGACGATGCCGACCGGGTTGGTGAAGTCGACGATCCACGCGCCCGGGTTGGTGCGGCGGACGCGTTCCGCGATGTCGAGGACCACCGGGACCGTGCGCAGCGCCTTGGCCAGGCCGCCCGCGCCGGTGGTCTCCTGGCCGACGCAGCCGCACTCCAGCGGCCAGGTCTCGTCCTGCTCACGGGCCGCCTGCCCGCCCACGCGCAGCTGCAGCAGCACGGCGTCGGCGCCGTCCACGCCGGCGTCCAGGTCGTCGGTCGTCACGATCCGGCCGTCGTGCCCCTGCTTGGCGAAGATACGGCGGGCCAGGCCGCCCACCAGCTCCAGGCGTTCGGGCGCCGGGTCGACGAGGACGAGTTCCTCGACGGGCAGGGTGTCGCGCAGCCGGGCGAAACCGTCGATGAGTTCGGGGGTATAGGTCGAGCCTCCGCCGACCACGGTGAGTTTCATGAATGGTTAACCCTTCACTCCGGTCAGCGTGACGCCCTCGACGAACGCCTTCTGGGCGAAGAAGAACACGAGGATCACGGGGGCCATGACCAGCACGGTCGCGGCCATGGTGAGGTTCCAGTCGGTGTGGTGCGCGCCCTTGAAGGACTCCAGGCCGTACGACAGGGTCCAGGCGCCCGGGTTCTCCGACGCGTAGATCTGCGGGCCGAAGTAGTCGTTCCAGGCGTAGAAGAACTGGAACAGACCCACGGCCGCGATGCCCGGCTTGGCCATCGGCAGGACGACCTTCAGGAGCGTGCGCAGGTCGCCGCAGCCGTCCACCTTCGCCGCGTCCAGGTACTCGTTCGGGATGGTCATCAGGAACTGGCGCAGCAGGAAGATGGAGAACGCGTCACCGAACGCCATCGGGATGATCAGCGGCCACAGCGTGCCCGACAGGTCCAGCTGCTTCGCCCAGAACAGGTACATCGGGATGATGATCACCTGCGGTGGCAGCATCATCATCGAGATCACCAGCATCAGCGACAGATTGCGGCCGCGGAAGCGGAACTTGGCGAGCGCGTACGCCACGGGGATCGAGGACGCGACGGTAAGGACTGTTCCCAGTCCCGCGTAGATCAGCGTGTTCTTCCACCAGGTCAGGAAGCCCGGGGTGTCGAAGACCTTCTTGTAGTTGCCCCATTCCCAGGTGTGCGGGATGAGGTCCCGGCTGAGTGCCTGGGTGTCGCTCATCAGGGAGGTCAGGAACACGAACACGAAGGGGAGGGTGAAGAACAGCGCGGTCGCCACGCCGAGGGAGTGGATCGCGACCCATTCGAGTACGGCCCGGCGGCGGGCCGTGCGCTCGGCGGGGGAGACCGGTGCCTTCAACTGCACGGGCTTGTCCAGTACTTGGGCCATGGTCAGTCACCTGCCAGGTTGAGACCGCCCCGGCGCCGCATCAGGAACGCGGTGAACACCATGGACAGGGCGAACAGGACCAGGGCGACGACGCAGGCGGAGCCGTAGTCGAAGCGCTGGAAGCCGAGGTTGTAGACGAGCTGGGGGAGGGTGAGGGTCGACTTCTCGGGATAGCCGGGCTCGAACTGGGTGCCCGCGCCCTGGATCACGCCGGAGGCGACCTTCCCCGCGATGAGCGGCTGTGTGTAGTACTGCATCGTCTGGATCACGCCGGTGACGACGGCGAACATGACGATCGGCGAAATGTTGGGAAGGGTTACATACCGGAACCGCTGCCAGGCGGATGCCCCGTCCAGTTCGGCCGCCTCGTACTGCTCCTGCGGTACGTCGAGCAGCGCGGCCATGAAGATGACCATCAGGTCGCCGATGCCCCACAGGGCGAGCAGGGTGAGGGCGGGCTTGGACCAGGTGGGGTCGTTGAACCAGCCCGGGGCCGGAATGCCGACCTTTTCGAGGATCGAGTTCACCGGTCCCGTACCGGGGTTGAGCAGGAAGGCGAAGGCCATCGTGGCGGCGACCGGCGGGGCGAGATAGGGCAGGTAGAAGAGGGTGCGGAAAACCCCCGTACCCGTCTTGATCTTGGTGATCAGCAGACCGACCCCGAGCCCGAAGACGACCCTGAGGCTCACCATGACCAGCACCAGCCACAGGGTGTTGCGCAGGGCCGGCCAGAAGAACGGGTAGTGCTCGAAGACATAGGTCCAGTTCTTCGTCCCGCTCCACGTCGGCGCTTTGAAGCCGTCGTAGTGCATGAAGGAGAAGTAGACCGTCGAGATCAGCGGATACGCGAAGAAGACCGCGAAGCCGATCAACCAGGGCGACATGAAGGCGAGAGTACGAAGCGCCGACCTGCGGCGCTTCGACGCCAGCGTGATGGTGCTCATCGTCGGACTACTTCGCCTGCGCGATGTCCGTGTCGATCTGCGCGGCCGTCTTCTTCAGGCCCGCCTTGAGGTCGGTGACCTTTCCGCTCTCGTAGTCGTAGCCGAAGTTCTGGATCGTCGTGAGATACACGCCGCCGTTGATGGAGGCCGGAGAGGTCGTCGAGTTCGGGTTCGCGGCGATGTCCAGGAACGTCTTGAAGCGGGGGTCGTACTTCAGCTTCGGGGACTTCAGCGCGGCCAGTGTCGAGGGCACGTTGTGGATGGCGTTGGAGAAGTTCACCACCGCGTCCGTGTCCGTGGTCATGTACTTCACCAGCTCCCAGGCCGCGTTCTGCTTGTGGCTGGCGGCGGAGATGCCGGTGATGGTGCCGGTGATGTAGCCCTTGCCGTACTGGCTCACCTGGTCGTCGGGGACGGGCAGCGGGGCCACGCCGATGTCGAACTTCGGCTTGGCGTCCAGGGCCATTCCCAGGCGCCATTCGCCGTCCAGCTGCATGGCCACCTGACCGGTGTGGAAGGGGTGCTTGACGCCCCATTCGTCACCCAGCTTGGAACGGTAGGTCTCCAGTTTCCTGAAGCCGCCGAGTTCGTCGACGAGCTTCTTCTGGAGCTTGAATCCGGCCTCGAAGGCGGGGTCGGTGGCGAGCTGCGACTTGCCGGCCTTGTCGAAGTACGTCGGGGAGAACTGGCCGAAGTAGTGCTCGGTCGTGGTCTCCCAGCCGTGGTAGTCCGGCATGAATCCGAGCTGCTTGTAGCCGTCGCCGTCCGGGATGGTCAGCTTCTTGGCGTCGGTCTCGAATTCGGACCAGGTCTTCGGGGGAGTCTTGATGCCCGCCTTCGCGAAGGCCGTCTTGTTGTAGTAGAGCCCGTAGGCGTCGCCGAGGAGCGGTGCCGAGCAGCGGTTCCCGTCGAACTGGGTGTACTCGTTCATCGCCTTCGGGAACGTCGTCTCCGGGTCGATGCCCGCCTTCTTGAAGAACGGGTTGAGGTCGACCAGTGCACCCGAGGAGCAGAACTTGCCGACGTTGTTGGTGGTGAAGGAGGAGATGACGTCCGGGGCCTTGTCGCCGCCCGTGCGCAGCGCCTGGTTGATCTTGTCGTCGGTCATGTTGGCGACGACGTTCACATGGATGTTGGGGTGGGCCTTCTCGAAGCCGGCGATCAGTGCGTCGACGGCCTTCACTTCATTGGGCGCGCTCCAGGCGTGCCAGAAGTTGATGGTCGTGTCCTTGGAGGCGTCGTCGTCGGCGCTCGAGGAGGACTGGCCGGTACAGGCGGTGGCGAGCAGGGCGAGGGAGGCGGAGGCGGCGAGGGCGAGGGCCGCTTTCCGGGATATTCCGGGCATGGCAGGGTCTCCCAGGGACAGGGCAGGGGATGGTGAGGGAAGGCGGGGGGTGAGTTCGGGGCCCCGTACGCGGTGCGTACGGGGTGTCAGCGCGAGGTGTCGAAGACCTCGTCGCGGGTGGTCGCGAGGGCGCTCTCCAGCGCGCCGCGCAGCACGGGGTGTGCACGGACGTCGCCGACCACGAGCCGGGGCCGGGAGGCCGCCAGCTCCTCCAGTTCGGCCTGGACGAGGGCGCGCAGCACCTCGCCGCCCGAGGTCAGCGAGGCACCGCTGAGGACGACGAGTTCGGGGTCGAGGACGGAGACGAGGGAGGCGAGACCGGTGGCCAGCCGGGTCGCGTACGTCTGCAGCAGCTTGCGATGCAGGACGGTGTCCTCGGCGGCGGCCCGCTCGACGAGGGCGGCGGCGACCTCGGCGTACGGCCCCGAGGGGATCTGCCCGATGCCGAGTTCGCCGGCGAGGTGCGGGATGGCCTGGGAGCCGGCCAGCTCCTGGTAGCCGCCACTGTTGGCTTTCGTCACGTGCCGGACCAGAGGCGCGCCCGGAACCGGCAGGAAACCTACCTCTCCCGCGCCGCCGGTCCAGCCGCGGTGCAGTCGCCCGCCGAGGACGAGGGCGGCACCGAGGCCGCCCTCGTTCCACAGCAGCACGAAGTCCTCGTGCCCGCGGGCCGCGCCCAGCCGTTGTTCGGCGACGGCGGCGAGGTTGACGTCGTTCTCGTACTCGACCGGCATCGGCAGTGCGGCGGCGAGTTCGTCGAGGAGGGCCGGGGTGTGCCAGCCGGGGAGGTGGGAGGCGTAGCGCAGGCGTCCGGTGTTCGGGTCGAAGGCGCCGGGGGTGCCGATGACCAGCCGGTGGATGTCGTCGCGGGCCAGCCCCGCGGCCTTCACGGCACCGTCGAGGGCGTCGGTGACCTGCCGGACGACGGGCTGGGTGGGCCGCCTGCCCGGGGTCGGGAGCTCGAAGGAGCCCACCGTGCGGCCGGTGATGTCGGCGACGGCGGCGAGGACGCGTTCGGGGGTGACGTCGAGCCCCGCGGCGTACGCGGCGGCCGGATTGACCTCGTAGAGCTGGGCATTGGGGCCGGGGCGTCCCTCGGTGGTGCCGGTGGCGAGGACGAGCCCGGCCGCTTCGAGGCGGGCGAGCAGCTGGGAGGCGGTCGGCTTGGAGAGGCCGGTGAGCTTGCCGATCCGGGTGCGGGACAGGGGGCCGTGCTCCAGGAGGAGGTCCAGGGCGGCGCGGTCGTTCATGGCGCGCAGGACGCGCGGGGTGCCCGGCGTACCGGCTGTTCCTGCCATGTGGGTCGACACCTGCCTTTCGACTGCCCAGCTTCTCAGTGACCAGGGAGGGAAGTCCATCGGACGATCACCGGAGGACCGTCTCCCGATCACTGTTAGGAAAGTTTCCTATTGGCTGGAAGGGAACGTAAGCCCAGGGCGAAGGAGGCGTCAAGAGAAACCGCCCCCGAGGCAACAGACTCGTTACCTCGGGGGCGGGTGGAGATGGGCCGGGACCGGCCCTGCTGCTACTTCGCGGCCGGCCGCTGCTGGACGAGCGGTGATGCCGCCTCCGACTGCGGGGACTCGGGGTTGGAGAGCACCGACGGGGCCGCGACCGCCGCCGCCGGGTCCGCGGCCTCCTCCGCGTCTGCCGGGGCCGTCGCGCCGCCCACGATGCGGATGTTCGCCGCGTCGAAGGCGCGCTTGATGCGCCAGCGCAGCTCGCGTTCGACGGTGAGGGACTTGCCGGGCATCGTCTTGGCGGAGACGCGGACCACCATCGAGTCCAGCAGCACGCTGTCCAGGCCGAGGACCTCGATCGGGCTCCACAGGAGCTCGTTCCAGGGCTCCTCCGCGCTCATCTTCTCGGCCACCTCGTCGAGGGTGGACTTCAGCCGGTCCAGGTCCTCGTTCGCCTTCACGGTCACGTCCACGCCGGCCGTCGCCCAGCCCTGGGAGAGGTTGCCGATCCGCTTGACCTCGCCGTTGCGGACGTACCAGATCTCGCCGCTCGCGCCGCGCAGCTTCGTCACGCGCAGGCCGACCTCGATCACCTCGCCGGAGGCCACGCCCGCGTCGATCGAGTCGCCGACGCCGTACTGGTCCTCCAGGATCATGAAGACGCCGGAGAGGAAGTCCGTGACCAGGTTGCGGGCGCCGAAACCGATCGCCACGCCCGCGACACCGGCCGAGGCGAGCAGCGGGGCCAGGTTGATCTGGAACGCGGCCAGGACCATCAGGGCCGCGGTGCCGAGGATCACGAAGGAGGCCACCGAGCGCAGCACCGAGCCGATCGCCTGGGAGCGCTGGCGGCGGCGCTCGTTGTTGACCAGGAGGCCGGCCAGCGAGGTGCCGTCGACGGCCTCGGCGGTGCGGGTCATCCGGTCTATCAGCTTGGTGATCGCCCGCTGCACGACCGCTCTGAGCACCCCGGCGATCACCAGGATCAGCAGGACCCTGAGTCCGATCGCGAGCCATGTGGACCAGTTCTGCTCGACCCAGCTGGCGGCGTTGGTCGCGCTCTCCTGGGCGTCCTGGAGCGTGGGGACCGCCGGGGTCGTCGACGAGGGGGTCGGCGACGGCGACGAACCGGCGGCCAGTAGGACGGCGGGCAAGGACACGGCAGGTACCTCCAGGTGCAACGGTCTGCCGTCCCGTACGTCGACTGGTCAGGGTCAAGGTCACGAAAAGGTCACCGGGACGGCAGGTCCACCACACTATCGGGGCACGGTGTGCGAATCCTTGCCATCTTCTGAGGAGAGACCGTGCTCACCCCGGGTTGAGCAGGTGGGATAAACCGCTGCCCCTCCGGGGGATGAATCAGATGTGGTCGAAAACACTCCCAGCCCGTTACCGGGACATGGTGGCGCTTCCACCAGGCAAGAGGGGAGACTGACTACAGATCGTCCCGGCGCGAGCCACGCGCCGCCGACGCCCAAGGAGGCATCCGTGCCGCATGTCCTGGTCCTCAACGCGTCGTACGAGCCACTCGGCGTCGTACCGCTCCGCCGCGCGCTCGTCCTCGTCCTGGAGAACAAGGCAGTCTCCCTGGAGGAATCCGGCGCCTTCATGCACAGCGCAACCGTCACAGTCCCCGCACCCAGCGTGGTCCGGCTCAAGCGATTCGTCCGGGTTCCCTATCGGGGGCCCGTTCCTCTGACCCGTAGGGCGCTCTTCGCGCGCGACGGGGGCCGGTGCATGTACTGCGGTGGCGTCGCAACCAGCGTCGACCACGTCATCCCGCGCAGCCGCGGGGGCAAACACGTCTGGGACAACGTGGTGGCGTCCTGCCGCCGCTGCAACCACGTGAAGGCCGACCGACACCTCTTCGAGATCGGCTGGCGGCTGCGCCACAAACCCGCTCCACCCACCGGCCTGGCCTGGCGGATCATCGGCACCGGCCATAGGGACCCGCGCTGGCTGCCGTACTTGCAGCCGTACGGCGCGGAGGACGCCATGGCCCGGATCGACGGCATTTCCGCCTGACGATCCGGGCCTTCGCACACCCCCGGTGACGGGGCCTGCGG
This sequence comes from Streptomyces sp. NPDC001492, assembly GCF_053597275.1. Classification (NCBI taxonomy): domain Bacteria; kingdom Bacillati; phylum Actinomycetota; class Actinomycetes; order Kitasatosporales; family Streptomycetaceae; genus Streptomyces; species Streptomyces sp. NPDC001492. The sequence continues at coordinate 194,687 of NZ_JBSFHW010000010.1, forward strand.
TCACAGCGATCCGGCTCCGGGAGTCCCCCGTACTCCCGGAGCCGGACGGTCATGCGTAGCGCAGCTCCGCGGGGCGGACCGAGCGGCGCAGCAGCGGCAGCGAGGTGGCCGCCGCCAGCAGACAGGCCGGATAGACGGCGAGCGGGACCAGGAGCGCGGCGTACGGCACGGGCAGTGCCAGGTGCTCCGAGGTGATCGAGTCGTACCAGAAGCTGATCACCGTGCCGCCGAGGCCGGCCACCGCGATCGCGGGCGCCAGCGGCACCGCGGTCTCCAGCAGCAGCGCCCGGGCCAGTACGCCGTGCGGCACCCCGGCGGCGGCCTGTGCGGCCAGGCCCCGGCGCCGGGTGGCGACGGACTCGGCGGTGCCCACGGCGAGCGCGGTCAGCAGCAGCGCGAGGGCGACGAGGATCGCGGCGCCGGTCAGGTTCAGGCCGTTCTCGTAGAACCCGTTCCCTTCGGCGTAGTGCGCGTGCGAGGAGTGCAGCCGCGCCAGCATGACCTGGCGTATGCCCGCGAAGCCCGAGGCCGCCACCGTCACCAGCAGCACCGCGGCATGCGTGCGGGCCGCAGCCCAGGGGTCGTCGAGCAGCCGTCCCGCCGCGATCAGCACCGCGGTGCTCTTGGCGCGGGCGGTGAGCCCCTCGCCCAGCTGCCGGGCCGATGCCCCGGTCAGCCACACCGCCACCGCGCCGACCAGCAGGCACACCACGAACACGGTGAGCGGGGCGAGCGCGAACTCGAAGGGGACGTCATGGAAGAAGGGGATGGTCGCGATGTACACCACTGTGAGCGCGAGCGCCGCGGTCGCCACCCGGAACATCCGCCCCGGACCCTCCGCCGGCCGCAGCCGCCGTATCCGCCCCAGCGGTGAGGTCACCACACGGCGCAGCACCAGCGCGCTCACGGCCGCGCCCAGCACCGGCACCCCGACGGCCACCATGGCGATGCCCGCCCAGGCCAGGGGGGTGGGGCTGTGCCACAGCCGCAGCAGGGCCGGCACCGAGACCGCCGTGGCCACCGCCGAACCCACCAGACACGCAAGCCCCGACTCCAGCGCCGCGATCCGCCGCACCTGGGCAGGTGTGGCCCCCGCCAGCCGCAGCGCGGCCAGTCTGCGGTCCCGGTGCACGGCGCCGATCCGGGCGCACTGGCCGAGGAATCCGAGCACCGGGATGAACAGCATCAGCAGCGCGAAGATCACGCCGATACGGGTACCGGGCTGGTCCAGCAGACCGCCGCCCACGGACACGGTGAGCTGTCCGTCCAGCGACAGCAGCGCGGCGATCACCAGCCCCAGCCCGGTCGCCAGGGCCGCGCCGACCGCGGTGAGCAGCACGCGCCACCCCTCGCGGCGGTCCGAACCCCGGGTGAGCAGCCAGGCCAGCCGCAGTTCGGCCCTCATGCCGACACCCCCGCCGGCAGCACGGCCCCGTCGCTCAGCCGGACCTCGCGGTCCGCGTAGGCCGCGACCTGCGCGTCGTGCGTGATCAGCAGGACCGCCGTGCCCGCCTCGCGCGCCGTGTGGACCAGGGACGTCATCACCTGCTCGGTCGCCAGGGAGTCCAGCGCGCCGGTGGGCTCGTCGGCGAAGACGACCCTGGGCCCGGTGACCAGGGCCCGCGCCAGAGCCGTCCGCTGGGCCTGGCCACCGCTCATCTCGCCGGGCCGCAGCGCCTCCTGCCCCCGTACGCCGAACCGTTCCAGCCACTCGCCGGCCGCCGCCTGGGCGTCCTTGCGGGCGGCGCCCGCGAGCATCAGCGGCAGCGCCACGTTGTCCAGCGCCGTCAGCTCCGGAATCAGCTGCCCGAACTGGAACACCACCCCGAATTCGCTCCGGCGCAGCTCGCTCAGCCGCTTCTGAGGCAGCTGGTCGAGCCGCTGCCCGTCGTACGTCACCGAGCCCGCGTCCGGGCGGACGATGCCGGCCAGGCAGTGCAGCAGCGTGGACTTCCCGCTGCCGCTGGTGCCGGTCACGGCGAGGATCTCGCCGGCCCGCAGCTCCACCGAGGCGCCGCGCAGCGCCTCGGTCCTGCCGTGCGCCTTGGTGAGGTCACGGGCCGCCAGGAGCGGCACTGTGCTGTCTGGGCTGTCCCCGTTGCTCATGCTGCGTCGACCTCCGCGGTCAGGGTGGTGAGCCGGGCCGCCGTCGTGGTCATCCAGCGGAGGTCGGCGTCGAGATGGTTGAGGGCGTAGTCCGCCGAGAGCACGGTCGCGAGATCGGCGCCGGGCGCCGTCTTGACCGCCGTGAGCTCCCGCATCCGTTGCATGTGTGCGGCGCGCTGGGCGGCCAGATAGGCCTCCGCGTCGCCGCCGGAGAGGATCGAGACGACGACCTTGGCGAAGATCTCGTTCGTCACGAAGGGGGCCGGTGGGGCGATCTCCCCGGCCCAGGCGGCCAGTTCACGCGCCCCGTCGTCGGTCGAGCGGTACGTCGTCCGTTCCGGGCCGCCGTCCGAGTCGGTGCCCTCGACCTCCGCGAGGCCGTCCCGGACCAGGCGCTGCAGGGTCGTGTAGACCTGCCCGTAGGCCAGCGGACGGGCCTGCGGGAAACGTTCGTCGTGCCGCCGCTTCAGGTCGTAGCCATGGCTCGGCCCCGAAGCGAGCAGCCCCAGCAGGATGTGGCGGGTGCTCATGGCGATCATTATGCACTCGATACATGTACTGAGTGAATAGTCGCCGCCGCGGAGCCTCGGAGTTGACGCAGAATGTGAGGAGAGGCACGTAGTCCCTTTCGGTACGTCTGCCGCCGCGTCCGGTGGGTAGGGCTGCGTTAACCCGCAACCTCTTGCGTACTCGACAAGGAGGCCCCCGTGGCCGCACCGGCTTACCCCCTTTCCAAACCCGTGGCGCAGCTGCCGTCCCTCGACCCCGAACCGCACTTCTGCGTCTTCAGTGCGGAGGGCGCCTGCGCCGAGACCCCGCTGACCAGCGAACCGCCGCTGCCCGAGGCCGAGCCCCTCACCAGTGAGCCGCCGCTTGCCGACGCCGCTCCCCTGACCAGCGAGGCGGTGGCCCCCGAGCCGGACGCTCCGAGGCACTAGTGACGGCGCAGGGGTCGGCCGACCCGCCCTCCGAGGACCTGTCCCGGCTCGCCGCGCTGCACGGCGTCGCCACCTCCTACAGCCCCTCCCCGGACCGCTCGGTCGCGGCCTCCGCCACCGCAGTCACCCGCGCCCTCGCCGCCCTCGGCGTCGACGCGAGCACCGACGAGCTGACCCGCGCCGCGCTCGCCGCCCGCGAGCGGGAGCTGAGCGAACGGCTGCTGCCGCCGACGGTGGTCCTGTGGAACGGCACAGAGTCCTCCGCCCTCGCGGCCCTCCCGGCCGGCACCCGGCTGAGCATCGAGACCGAGCAGGGCGAGACCCGGTCCTCGGCCGAGCAGCTCCCGCCCGGCGTCCACCGGTTGACGGCCGCCGCCCCCGACGGCCGCAGCGCCGAGGCCCACCTCGTCGTCGCCCCGCCCCGGCTGCCGACCCCCACCGCCCGCTCGTACGGCCTGCTCGTCCAGCTCTACTCCCTGCTCTCCCGGCGCTCCTGGGGCATGGGCGACCTCGGTGACCTCGCCGAACTCGCCGCCTGGGCCGGCCGTGCGCTCGGCGCGGGGTTCATCCAGGTCAACCCGCTGCACGCGGCGGTGCCCGGCGCCCCCACCGACCCCTCCCCGTACCGCCCCTCCTCCCGCCGCTTCCCCGACCCCGTGCACCTGCGCGTCGAGGACATCCCCGAATACGCCCATGTCGAGGACCGGGAGCGGGTGCGAGCGCTGCTCGGGCGCGCGGCCGAACTGCGGGAAGCGGTGCTGGAGAAGGGCGCGTTGATCGACCGGGACGCGGTGTGGGAGCTCAAGCGGGAGGCGCTGGAGCTGGTCCGCGAGGTGGAGCTCGGGCCCGGACGGCGCGCCGCGTACGTGGACTTCCTCGCCGAGCAGGGCGAGGCCCTGGAGGACCACGCCACCTGGTACGCCCTGGCCGAGGTGCACGGCTCCGACTGGAGCCGCTGGCCCGCACCGCTCCAGGACCCGCGCTCGGCGGAAACGGCCCGCGCCCGCGGGGAGCTGATGGACCGCGTCGACTTCCACTCCCGGCTCGCCTGGCTCACCGACGCCCAGCTCGCCGACGCCCAGCGCGCGGCGCGCGAGGCCGGGATGCCGGTGGGGATCGTGCACGACCTGGCGGTCGGCGTGCACCCCGGCGGCGCCGACGCCTGGGCGCAGCAGGAGTACTTCGCCGCCGGGATGTCGGTGGGCGCCCCGCCGGACGCCTTCAACGCGCGCGGCCAGGACTGGGGCCTGCCGCCCTGGAGACCGGACCGCCTCGCGGAGTCCGGCTACGCGCCGTACCGCCGCCTGCTCAAAGCTCTCTTCCGGTACGCCGGCGCCCTGCGCATCGACCACGTCATGGGCCTGTTCCGCCTCTGGTGGGTGCCGCAGGGGCATCCGCCCACGGAGGGCACCTACGTCCGCTACGACGCCGAGGCCATGCTCGCGATCCTCGTGCTGGAGGCCTCGCGTGCCGGGTCGGTCGTCATCGGCGAGGACCTGGGCACGGTCGAGCCGGGGGTGCGGGAGACGCTGCGCGAGCGGGGGGTGCTGGGCACGTCGGTGCTGTGGTTCGAGCGGGACTGGGAGGGCGACGGACAGCCGCTGCCGCCCCAGGCCTGGCGCTCCGACTGCCTCGCCACCGCCACCACTCACGACCTGCCGCCCACCGCCGCCCGTCTCACCGGCGAACACGTGGAACTCCGCGACCGCCTGGGCCTGTTGACCCGCCCGCTGGAGGAGGAGCGCGCGGAGGCGGCCAACGACACGGGGGAGTGGCTGGGCCTGCTCGCCCGCCTCGGTCTGCTGCACGGCACCGGCGGCGCGCACGGTGTGTCGCAGGAGGAGGCCGAGATCCAGGCGGTCCACCGCTTCCTGCTGCGCACCCCGTCCCGCATGATCGGCGTCTGGCTCCCCGACACGATCGGCGACCGCCGTCCGCAGAACCTCCCGGGCACCTGGGACCAGTACCCGAACTGGCGACTGCCGATCGCGGACGCGGAGGGCCGACCGGTGACTCTGGAGGAACTGGCCGGCTCGCCGCGACTGCATGCGCTGCTCGACGTATTGCGGACGGTACGGCCGGGGTGAGGAGGGGACTGCTCGCGTAGGGCACCCCCGAACGAGCGACCCCAATCGTCGTTCGATACGTTTGACAGCGTGGACAAGAAGAACGCCCTGCGCGCCGGCGCCCTGGCCGCCGGTACGACGCTGATGATGCTGCTCATGTCGTCCCCCGCCTCCGCGCTGATCCGCGACGACGGCGACGACCCCGGCAATGGCCTGAGCGTCGGCGAGACGCTGGGCCTCTACGTCCTGGTTCCTCTGGCCCTGTTCGCGGTCATCGCGGGCCTGGTCATGGTGCTGGACAAGTCCAAGGACCGCCAGCCGAAGGCCAAGGCGAAGGCCTGACCTCACGTTTCCCGGGGGCGTCGGCCTCACCGTCCGTACGGTGAGGCCGACGCCCCCGCTGTGTTCTCACGGGCTCGGCGCCGTCAGATACCGCTGCAGGGTGGGTGCGAGCCACGCCACGATCTCCTCGCGGGGCAGCGCCACGACGGGCGGGATCCGCAGCACGTAACGGGTCAGCGCCAGCCCCAGCAGCTGCGTCGCCCCGAGCGCGGCCCGCGCCGGTACCTGCTCGGGGTCCGGGCACACCTGGCGGGCGACCGGCAGCACCTGGTCCCGGAAGATGCCCTGCATGCGCTCGGCCCCGGCCTGGTTGGTCGCGCCGACCCGCAGCAGCGCGGTGAGCACCTCGTTCTCCTCCCAGGTGTCGAGGAAGTGCGCCACGAGGGCGCGGCCGACGTCCTGCCGGGGCAGCCCGGCCACGTCGGGCAGCCGCAGATCGACGGAGACGGCCGCCGCGAACAGGCCCTCCTTGTTGCCGTAGTAGCGCATCACCATGGACGGGTCGATGTTCGCGTCCTTGGCGATGGCGCGGATGGTGGCGCGCTCGTAGCCGTCGGCGGCGAAGCGCTCGCGGGCCGCCGTGAGGATCGCCTCACGGGTGGCCTCGGAACGCCGCGGGGCGCCGCTGCCGGAACCTGTGCTTCTGCTGGTGCTGCCGTTCATGCCAACGAGCGTAGGCCAACGCCTGTTCGCCAACAAGTGTTGACCCCGTCGGGGGCTCTCGATACTGTCGTCAACAAGTGTTGGCAAACAAGCGTTGGCAACTGGAGGTCATCATGAACGGCACCCTCGACCGCTCCGTGATCGTCGTCGGCTCCGGTCCCGCCGGTCTTCTGCTGGCCGGCGACCTCGCCATCGCCGGTGTCCCCGTCACCCTCCTCGAAAAGCGCCCGCACAAGATCAGCAATCTCTCCCGCGCCTTCGTCCTGCACGCCCGCACCCTCGAGCAGCTCGACGCCCGCGGTCTCGCCGACGGACTGGAGGCCGTCGGCCGCCCCCTCGACAGCCTCCGCCTCTTCGGCCGCCTCACCATCGAACTCTCCACGCTTCCATCCCGCTTCAACCACCTCCTCGTCATCCCGCAGTACGAGGTGGAGAAGGCCCTGCAGCGGCGCGCCGTCGAGGCCGGGGTGGACTTCCGGTACGAGACCGAGCTGACCGGGCTCGCCCAGGACGCGGACGGCGTGACGGTCGAGGTCCGCGGACCCGGCGGGGCCGCCGGCAGTCTGCGGGCCGCGTACGTCGTCGGCACCGACGGCATGCGCAGCGCCGTGCGCGACGCGATCGGGCTCCCCTTCCCCGGCCGCTCCGCCATCCGCTCCGTCGTCCTCGCGGACGTACGTCTCGCCGAGGAGCCCGAGAACCTGCTGACCGTCAACGCGGTCGGCGACGCCTTCGCCTTCCTCGCGCCCTTCGGCGACGGCTACCACCGCGTGATCGCCTGGAACCGCGCCCGCGACGTCCCCGACAGCGAGCCCCTCGACCTCGACGAGGTCAAGGAGGTCACCCGCCTCGCCCTCGGCCGGGACTACGGCATGCACGACGCCCGCTGGATGTCCCGCTTCCACAGCGACGAACGCCAGGCGCCCGCCTACCGGGTGGGCCGTGTCCTCCTCGCCGGGGACGCCGCGCACGTCCACACCCCGGCCGGCGGCCAGGGCATGAACACCGGTCTCCAGGACGCGGCCAACCTGAGCTGGAAGCTGGCCGCCGTCGTCCAGGGCCACTCGGACGCGGCCCTCCTCGACACCTACCAGGCCGAGCGTCACCCCGTCGGCAAGGCCGTGCTGCGCAGCAGTGGCGGCATCGTCCGCCTCGCGATGGCCAAGCGCCCCTGGGAACTGGCGCTGCGGGCCGTGCTCACCGCCTTCCTCGACACCGTGGGCCCGGCCCGGCGCAGGGCGGTCGGCCAGATCACCGGGATCGGCTACCGCTACCCCGCCCCCCGCGGCGCCCACCGCCTCACCGGCACCCGCGTCCCGGACGTCGCCCTGGAGGGCGGCCGCCTCTACGAGGCCCTGCGCGGCGGCAGGTTCGTACTGATCACCCCGGAGTCCTACGAGGGCCAGGGCACCCGCAAGGACCGGCTGGCCGTGGAGCGCTGGGCGAGCGACCGGCGGACGACCGTCCTGGTCCGCCCCGACGGGTACGTGGCCTGGGCGGCGGACTCGGCGGACGCGGCGCGGATCGAGGACGCCGTGGCCCGGTACGTGGGTTAGCGCGCCGTCGCCCGGTCCGGTGCCCCGATAGGGGGGGCTCACTGTCCGGCCTCCAGCGTCCCCGCCAGCAACTCCCGCAGCAGGTCGGCCAGTTGGCCGGCCTGTTCGTCGTTCATGGTGGACAGGGCCTCCGTCTGGACGGCCAGGCCGGCGCCGACCGCCTCGTCGATGACCGTCAGCCCCTTCTCGGTGAGCGTCACCTGGAGGGCCCTGCGGTCGTGCGGGTCGGGGGAGCGGCGCAGCAGACCGGCCCGTTCCAGCTTGTCGAGGCGGCCGGTCATGCCACCCGTGGTGAGCATCAGGGTGGTCGAGAGCTGACGGGGCGAGAGGGTGTACGGCTCCCCCGAGCGGCGCAGGGTCGCCAGGACGTCGAACTCGCCGCGTCCGATGCCGAAGCGGGCGTACGCCTTCTCCATGCGGTCGCCCATGGTGCGGGAGAGGCGGTAGATCCGCCCGAAGACCTCCATCGCCCTGGTGTCGAGGTCCGGCCGCACCCCCGCCCACTGCTCGATGATCGCGTCGACGGCGTCCTTGCGCTGTGCACTCATGCCCCGAGTATCCGCAGGCGCAGAGTGACTCGCAAGAAAGTAGCTTGACGGAAAGTTGCTTAGCGCTAAGCTAATTACTGCCAAGCTAATCACGTCGTCAGGCTCCTGGTGCTCGTCGCCGAGGACGCATCCGATCCCGAGAGGTCGACCGTGGAGAAACCGGACCGCATACCGGGCCAGTGGGCCCTGCCCGTCGCCGCCGCCGTCAACGGCATCGGCACGGGCATGTACGTGCCCTTCACGCTGGTGTTCTTCCACTACGTGACCGGCCTCTCCTTCACCACCGTCGGGCTGGTGCTCACCGCGACCGGGCTCGCCGGTATCGCCGCCCTGCCGCTGGCCGGCGCGGCCGTCGACCGGTTCGGCGCGCGGCGCGTGCAGCTCGCGCTGTACGGGGTGCGCGCCGCCGGCTTCGCCGTGTACCCCTTCGCCGACTCCCTCGCGGCCTTCGCCGCGGTCGCGCTGGTCACCGCCGCGGCCGACCGCGCCTTCCCCGCCGCGCAGTCCTCGCTCCTCGGCGAGGTGGCGCGGGGTGCCGGGCGGGACCGGCTGCAGGCCGCCACGCGGGCGCTGCAGAACGGCGGCAACGGCGCGGGTGCCCTGCTGGCCACCCTGGTCATCGCCTTCGCCGGACCCACCGCCTACACCTACGCGGCCTGGGGCAATGCCCTGTCCTTCGCCCTCGCCGCGCTGCTGCTGAAGCCGCTGCGGCCGTTGCCCGCCGCCGACGCTGCGGCGGCCCGGCGGCCCGGGGCCGGCTACCGGCTCGTGCTCGCCGACCGGCCCTTCCTGGTCGTCACCGGCGCCAACTTCCTGAACGCGCTGAGCTATTCGGCCCTGTCCGTGCTCTTCCCGCTGTTCCTCGTGGAGTGGCTGCACGGGCCCGCGGCGCTCACCGGTGCCGCGTTCACGGTCAACACCGTGCTGTGCGCGGCGGCCGGCGTGTTCGTCGGCGGGCGGGTGCGCAGGGCCGGCGCCCGGCGCACCCGGGCCGCGGCCCTGGGCGGGAGCCTGTTCGCGGTGGCCTTCCTCGGGCAGATCGCGCTCGGCACCCTGCGGCCGCACTCCGGACCGGTGCTGGGCGGGGCCCTGGTCGCCGTGGTCCTCGTCTACACGCTGGGCGAGCTGATCCACAGCCCCGCCGCCGAGGTCCTCGCCGTGTCGGCGGCGCCCGAGGCCGCGCGCGGCCGGTACCTGGCGGCGTACCAGATGTCCTGGTCGCTGGCGAAGGCGGTGGCGCCCTCGCTGTTCACGGCGCTGCTCGCGGTGGACGGCCGGGCGCCCTGGGCGGTCCTGATCCTCACCTCGGCGCTGGCGGCCGCCCTGCTGATCCGCACGGAACGCCACCTTCCGGCCCATGCCGTACGGCCGGTCACGGAGACCGTCGTACGCACAACCTCCCCACGCGCTTCCCGCCACTTTGAGGAAGTCCCGACCCGCACCTCCCGCCACCCCGAAGGAACCCGGTCATGAAACGGACCGCGACCGTCCTGCTCACCGCCCTCGCTCCCGTCTCCTGGGGCACCACCTACGCCGTCACCACCCAGTTCCTCCCGGCCGACCGGCCCCTGTTCACCGCTCTGGCGCGGGCCCTGCCCGCCGGTCTGCTCCTGCTGGCCGTCTCCCGGGTGCTGCCGCGCGGTGCCTGGTGGTGGAAGGCGGCCGTGCTCGGTGCGCTGAACATCGGTGCCTTCTTCCCGCTGCTGTTCCTGTCCGCGTACCGGCTGCCCGGCGGCATGGCGGCCGTCGTCGGCTCGGTCGGACCGCTGTTCGTGGTGGGGCTGTCGGCGCTGCTGCTGGGGCAGCGGCCGACGGGGCGGGCGCTGCTCGCCGGGGTCGTGGCGGCGTTCGGTGTGAGTCTCGTCGTACTGAAGGCGGCCGGGGCGCTCGACCCCGTCGGTGTGCTGGCCGCCCTCGCCTCGACCGCGTCGATGTCCACCGGCACGGTGCTGACCAAGAAGTGGGGGCGCCCGGAGGGGGTGGGCCCGCTCGCCCTCACCGGCTGGCAGCTGACGGCCGGCGGGCTGCTCATCGCCCCGCTCGCCCTCCTCGTCGAGGGCGCCCCGCCCGCCCTGGACGCCCGCGCGGTCGGCGGCTATCTCTACCTCGCCCTCGCCAACACGGCCGTCGCCTACTGGCTCTGGTTCCGGGGCATCGGCCGCCTCACCGCCATCCAGGTCACCTTCCTCGGCCCGCTCTCCCCGCTGACCGCGGCCGTGGTCGGGTGGGCTGCACTCGGCCAGGCGCTCACTCCGGTCCAGCTCGCGGGCATGGCGCTCGCGTTCGGCGCGACGGTGGCGGGGCAGGCGACGAGGTCCGCTCCCCCGCAATCGTTCAGTTCTGCTGAAATGAACGGTCGAAAAGATTCGATGGACCTGACAGGTGTGTCGCTGCGACGGTAGATCCACCGAGATCACCCGTCGCAGAAAGGACCTCCGTGGCCGTCGCCCTCGACCGGACCGCCCCCGCCCTCACCACCCGCTCACTGCGAGGACTCGCCCTCGCCGCCCTCGCCACCGTCGTCTGGTCGGGCAGCTTCGTCGCCTCACGGGCGCTGCACGACAGCGTGCCGCCGGTGCAGCAGGCGTTCTGGCGGTGGGTGGTCGCGTTGGCGGCGGTGGCGCCGTTCGGGGCCCGGCAGGCCTGGCGGCAACGGCAGGTGATCCGGCGTCACTCCGGCTTCGTGCTGCTCGCCTCACTCCTCGGGGTCGCGGCCTACAACACCCTCGTGAACCAGGCCGGGTTGACCACCCCGGCCGCCGACATGGGCATGATCATGGCCGCATCGCCGGTGCTGATCGCGGTGTTCGAGCGGGCAGGAGGCGTACGGCCGGGCGGGCGCCGGGTCGCCGGGCTGCTGACGGCATGCACGGGGGTGGTGCTCCTGGTCGGCGGTGCGACGGGCCTCGCCTCCGGTGACCTCTGGATGATCGCCGCCGCCTGCTGCTTCGGGTCCTACAGCGCCCTGCTGCGGCGACGACCGGCCGAACTCGGCGGTACGGCCTTCCTGTTCACCACCTTCCTGCTCGGTACGGCGATGCTGCTGCCCGCCCAGACCGTGAGCGTGGTGGTGCAGGGCGCCTTCACCCCGACGCCCGGGACCGTCCTCCCACTCCTCTACGTCGGTATCGCCTCCTCTGCCCTCGCCTTCTTCGCCTGGAACAAGGCGATCGCCCTGGTCGGCGCGGCCCGCGCGGGTGTCGTCTACCACCTCCAGCCGGTGTGCGTGGCCCTGTTGTCCTGGGCCGTGCTCGGCGAACGGGTGGGCCCGGAGCAACTGCTGTGCATGGCGCTGATCCTCGGCGGGGTGGTGCTCGGAGCCGCCGGATAGGTTGCCGCCATGGTCGAGTGGGACATCCGGAAGCTGCAGATCCTGCGGACGCTCAGGGAGCGGGAGACGGTCACCGCGACCGCCGAGGCGCTGCGGATGACGCCCTCCGCGGTGTCCCAGCAGCTGACCAACCTGGCCAGGCAGCTCGGGGTGCCCCTGCTGGAGGCGCAGGGGCGGCGGGTGCGGCTGACCGACGCGGCGCGGCTGGTGCTGCGGCACGCGGAGGGCGTGTTCGAGCAACTGGAGCGCGCCGACGCCGAATTGGCGGCCTACCTGCAGGGCGAGGCCGGCGAGGTGCGGGTCGGCGCCTTCTCCACGGCCGTACCGGCGCTGGTCGTGCCCGCGGTACGGGCGCTGCGCACCCGGCACCCCGGCGTGACGGTACGGGTGCGGGAGGCGGAGGCGGGAGAGGCGTACGAGCTGCTGGCCGCCGGTGACGTCGACCTCGCGCTCTCCCTCGCCGCCCAGGCCCCGACCGCCGCCGACCCCCGCTTCACCCGCGTCCCGCTGCTCGCCGACCCCCTCGACCTCGCCCTGTCCCGCGACCACCCGCTCGCCGCCGCCGAGGGGCTGCGGCTGGCCGACCTCGCCGGGGAGCCGTGGATCTTCGGCGGCAGCGGGCCCTGGTCGGACATCACCCGCGGTGCCTGCGAGGCGGCCGGGTTCAGCCCCGTGCAGGGTCATTCGGCGGCCGGGTGGACGGCGATCCTGGCGATGGTGGAGGCCGGGATGGGGGTCGCGCTGGTGCCGCGGATGGCGGCCGTGGGGAGGGAGGGCGTCGCGATGCGGGAGCTGACGGAGGACCGGCCCCGGCGGCACGTGGTGGCGGCCGTACGGAAAGGGGCCGGGGAGGGGGCGGCCGTCGGGCGGGTGCTCGGGGCGTTGCGGGAGGTGGCGGGGGAGCTTTCCGAGGGGGCGCCCGCCGTCACGCGCTGAAGTAGTGCCCCTCCTCCAGATCCTCGATCAGACCGGGGCCCGTCGGCTCCCAGCCGAGCCACTTGCGGGTCAGCGCGTTCGAGGCCGGTATGTCGAGGCCGACGACGTTGGCCAGCCAGCCGAAGTGGGCGGGTGCCTCCTCGGCGGTGATGCTCCTGACGGGGAGGTCCAGGTGACGGCCGATGACGGCGGCGATGCCGCGGAACGGGACGCCCTCGTCGGCCACGGCGTGCAGACGGGTGCCCGCGGGCGCCGACTCCAGGGCGAGGCGGGCCAGGTGGGCCGCGTCCGTGCGGTGCACGGCGGGCCAGCGGTTGGTGCCGTCACCGACGTAGGCCGCGAAGCCCTTCTCACGGGCGATGGCGATCAGCATCGAGACGAAGCCCTTGTCCCCGCGGCCGTGCACGGTCGGAGAGAACCGGACGGCCGCCGACCTGACCCCGCGGTCGGCCAGCGCGACGGCCGCGTCCTCGTTCCGCGCGCGGACCGCCCCGAACGACTCCGGCGGGGCCGTGTCCTCCTCGGTGTTGAGCCTTCCCGGCTGCAGCAGCGCCGTGCCCGAGGACATCACGAAGGGCTTGTCCGAGCCCTCCAGCACCGCCCCCATCGCCTCGATCGCCCGCAGGTCGGCCGCGCACGCGGCGGCGAAGTCGAAGTCGGCCGAGAAGTCGTGGATGAAGGCGAAGTGGGCGACGCCGTCGGCCGCGGCCGCCCCCTCGCCCAGGCTTTCCAGGTCGTCCAGCGAACCGCGCCGCACTTCGGCCCCTGCGGCCGTCAGCGCCGCGGCGGAGGAGTCCGAGCGGGCCAGCCCCGTGACCCGGTGCCCGGCGTCGAGGAGTTCGCGGACGACCGCGGAGCCGATGAAACCGGTCGCGCCCGTGACGAATACGCGCATGGTGCAGCCCTTCGAGGGTGGTGAGTGGATGTGCCTCCATCCTCCGAAGGGGATGGTGGCCGCGTCCAAAGCCTGTTCCGCATAGCGCAATACGGTTCAGGCATCACCGCAGGTGAGTAAGGTGGATGTCATGGCTGACCTCGACCTCCGTCTGGTCCGGTACTTCACGGCCGTGGCCGAGCACCGCCACTTCGGGCGCGCCGCCGAGGCCCTACACATCACCCAGCCCTCCCTCAGCCGGCAGATCGCGGCCCTGGAACACCAGCTCGGCGCCCGGCTACTGGACCGCACCCCGCGCGGCACCCGGCTCACCGAGGCCGGCGAGGTGTTCCTGCCGCGTGCGCGGGCGCTCCTGGGCGCCGCCGAGCAGGCCGCGGCCGAGGCCCGGGCCGCCGCCGAGCCCGGCCGGTTCACCGTCGGCTTCACCAGCGGCCTGATCGTCACCTCGGCCGTGCGCGAGCTGCGGCGCAGGCATCCGGACGCCGACGTACGCAGCCGGCATCTGCGCTGGGACGGGGCGCGCGCCGCTCTGCTCGAACGCCGGGTGGACGCCGTGGTGACCCGACTGCCCTTCGCCACCGACCAGTTGGAGGTGACCGTCCTCTACGACGAGCCCAGGGCCGTGGTGGTCCCCGTCGACCACCGGCTGGCCGGCAAGGAGTCCGTCACCGTCGACGACATCGCGGACGAGCCGATGCCCCGGATCACCGGCGCCGACCCCGCCTGGGCGTCCTTCTGGCGCCTGGAACCCCGGCCGGACGGCCGCCCGGTGCCGGACGGCCCCGAGATCCTGGACCTGGAGGACAAGTTCGAGGTCGTCGCCGCCGGGGAGGCCCTGGTCATCACGGCCTACCCGACCGGCGTCCGCCTGCGCCCCGACGTCACCGCGATCCCGCTGCACGGCGTGGAGCCCAGCCACGTCGCCCTCGCCACCCGCGCCGACGACCGCAGCCGCCTGGTCACCGCATTCCGCAAGATCGCCCGCACCCACCTCGCCCGGCCGTCCGCCCCGGCGTGACCGGTGGGTCGCTTCCGCCGTTTCGGGTCGGTGGCGGTGGTTGTCCGGTGTTCGTGTCTCGCGGGCTGGCGACCGGTCTCGCCGGGGCGTCGGAACCGGCGTGACCGGTGGGTCGCTGCTGCCGCCTCGGGTTGGTGGTGGCGGTTGTCTGGTGTTCGTGCTTCGCGGGGTGGCGCGTCCCTGCCTGATCGGGCCGTCCGCCCCGGCATGACCGGTGGGTCGCGCTTCCGCCGTCTCGGCTTGGTGGCGGCGGTTGTCTGCTGTCCCCGTTCCGCAAGATCGCCCGCACCCACCTCACGGGGCCGTCGAAACCGGCGTGACCGGTCGGTCCCCCTTGTCGCTCGGGTCGGCGACCGCAGCCGTTCGCGTTTCGCGGGGTGGCGTGCAGCTGTCTCGCCGGGCCGTGCGTACCGGTGTGACGAGAGGCTCCCTCGGCCGCGTATCGCGGTAGCGTCACTCCGTCCCCGTGTGACGCAATGCCTTCACCACCCCGGAGGTGCCCGTGGTCGCCGACGCCTGTGCCAGTTGCGGCAAAGCGCTCCCCGCGCGGGCGGGCCGCACCGGCCGGAGCTCCGTGTACTGCTCGGCCGCATGCCGGCAGAAGGCGTACCGGGAGCGGCAGGGGGCCGGGACGGGGGCCAGTGTGCAGGGCCTGATCGACGACATCGGACGGCAGGTCAAGGAACTCACGCCGCAGCCCCCCTCGGTCCTGTACTCCGGGGTGGCCGACCTGGCGGCCGCCGTGGCGCGGCTGCGGCGGGTCGCACGGACCGCCCGGGACACCGCGAAGGAGCCCCAGGGGCCCACCGAGCCTTCCGTAACAGCGAAGGCCGTTACGGAAATCCCCCTCACCGAGGCCGACTTCGCCACCCTCACCGAGTCCCACCGCCGGGAGATCCACGTCCACTGCTACCGCATGACGGGCTCCTACGACGACGCCGAGGACCTGGTGCAGGAGACGTTCCTGCGGGCCTGGCGGGCCCGGGAGTCCTTCGAGGGGCGCGCCGGTGCCCGCACCTGGCTGTACCGCATCGCCACCAACGCCTGCCTGGACTTCCAGCGCCGCATCGCCCGCCGCCCGCAGCGCTACGAGCCGATCCCCGGCATGAACCACGGCACCGGCGAGGCCCCCGCCCGCATCACCTGGCTCCAGCCCTACCCGGACGACGAGCTGCCCACCGCCGAGGAGGACCGGCCGGACGTCGCCGCCGTCTCCCGCGAGACCCTGGAGCTGGTCTTCCTCGCCGCCATCCAGCACCTCCCGCCCCGCCAGCGGGCCGTACTGATCCTTCGGGACGTGCTGGGCCTGACCGCCGCCGAGACCGCCGAGGCCCTGGACCTGACCGTGGCCTCCGCCAACAGCGCCCTGCAACGCGCCCGCCCCACCCTCCGCGACCACCTGCCCGGGCAGCGCGCGGAGTGGAGCGCGGGCGAGCCGACGGAGGTCCAACGCACCGTGCTGCAGCGGTACATGACCGCCGCCGAGCAACTCGACTTCGCCGCGATGACCGACCTGCTCAGCAAGGACGTCACGCTCACCATGCCGCCCAACCCCTTCTGGTTCACCGGCCGGGACGCCCTCGTCGAGTTCCTGCGCCCCAGCCTCGACCCCGCGTCCCCCATGTTCTTCGGCCACTGGCGCCATCTGCCCGCCCGCGCCAACGGGCAGCTCGCGGCGGGCGGTTACGTCCGCAGACCCGGTACGCACGTCCACCGTGCCCAGGTCCTCGACGTGCTCCGTTTCGACGCCGACGACCGGATCGTGGAGATCACGTCCTTCGAACCGCATCTGTTCCCGGCCTTCGGACTGCCGCTGCGGCTGTGACGACCGATGAGCGATCGGGCGGCCGTGCGTCTGTACGACCGACCGATACGGAACACCTCCATCGAGGAGATCACCATGCTGCTCACCGACAAGACCGCGATCATCTACGGCGCCGGCGGCTCGATCGGCGGTGCGGTCGCCCGCGCCTTCGCCGCCGAGGGCGCCCGCGTCCACCTGGTCGGACGGACCCGGGGGACGCTGGAGGCCGTGGCCGCCGACCTCAAGGACGCCGAGGTCGCCGTGGTGGACGCCCTCGACGAGGCGGCCGTCGAGGAGCACCTCGCGGGCGTCGGGGACGTCGACATCTCGTTCAACCTGGTCACCCGAGGCGATGTGCAGGGCGCCCCGCTCACCGACATGCCCGTGGACGACTTCCTGCGGCCGGTGCTGGACGGCGTCCGGGCCAACTTCATCACCGCCCGCGGCGCCGCCCGCCGGATGGCCGAGCGCGGCTCCGGCGTGATCCTCACCCTCAACAGCGGCTCCGCGCACGGCAGCCCGATGATGGGCGGCACGGGTCCCGCCGACGCCGCCATCGACACGCTCGTCCGCAACCTGGCCCTGGAGTGCGGTCCCCGCGGGGTGCGCGCGGTGGGCCTGTGGGCGGCCGGAGTGCCCGAGACCTTCACCGTCGAGAAGCTCTCCGCGGTCAACCCCGCCATCGACGAGGCCGCCGTCCAGGGCATCGTCGAGGGCCTCGCCGGGATGCGCATGACCCGCCGCAACCCGACCCTCGCCGAGGTCGCCGCCACGGCCGTGTTCCTCGCCTCGGACCATGCGGCCGGCATCACCGGCACGTTCGTCAACGTGACGGGTGGGATGGTCGTGCGGTGAGCGCCACGAGAACCTGAGCGCGGACACGAGAGCGGACACGAGAAAGGGCGCCCGGTGCGACACCGGGCGCCCTCGTTCTCGTACGACCGCGGGCGACTACGCCTGCGCGTCCGCAGCCTGCGCCTTCAGCGCCCGCTCCACCCCGGACCGGGATTCCGAGACCAGGCGGCGCAGGGCCGCGCCGGGCTCGGCGGAGGACAGCCAGGCGTCCGTCCGGTCCAGGGTCTCCTGCGAGACCTGGACGGACGGGTAGAGGCCGACCGCGATCTGCTGGGCGATCTCGTGCGAGCGGGAGTCCCAGACGTCCTTGACCACCTCGAAGTACTTCTCGGCGTACGGGGCGAGCAGCTCGCGCTGGTCGGTCTGGACGAAGCCGCCGATGACCGCCTCCTGGACGGCGTTCGGCAGCTTGTCGGACTCCACGACCTGCGCCCAGACCTCCGCCTTCGCCTCCGCGGTGGGCCGGGCGGCCCGGGCGCCGGCGGCATGGCGCTCGCCCGCGGCGGTCCTGTCCCGCTCGTACTCGCCGCCGATCTCCGTCTCGTCGTAGCGGCCCACCGCGGCCAGCCGGTGCACGAACGCCCAGCGCAGCTCGGTGTCGACGACCAGGCCCTCGATCGTCTGCGAACCGTCGAGGAGCGCCTCCAGCAGGTCCAGCTGCTCCGGCGTCCTCGCGGTCGCCGCGAACGCCCGCGCCCAGGCCAGCTGGTGGTCGCTGCTCGGCTCGGCCGCGCGCAGATGGGCCAGCGTGGCGTCGGTCCAGCGGGTGAGCAGGGCCTCGCGGGCGGCCGGGTCGGCGTACAGGTCGATCGCCAGCTTCACCTGGCGGTGCAGCGACTGCACGACACCGATGTCGGACTCCTTGCCGATGCCCGACAGGACCAGCGAGAGGTAGTCGCGGGTCGCGAGCTCCGCGTCCCGCGTCATGTCCCAGGCCGAGGCCCAGCACAGGGCGCGGGGGAGCGAGGACTCGAAGTCGCCCAGGTGCTCGGTGACGAACGCCAGGGACTCCTCGTCGAGACGGACCTTGGCGTACGACAGGTCGTCGTCGTTGAGCAGGACGACGGCCGGGCGGCGCCTGCCCACCAGCTGCGGCACGGCGGTCAGCTCGCCGTCGACGTCCAGCTCGATGCGCTCGTCACGGACCAGCTTGCCGCTGTCCTCGTCGAGCTCGTACAGGCCGACCGCGATGCGGTGCGGGCGGAGCGTGGGCTCGCCCTTGGCGCCCGTGGGGAGCGCCGGGGCCTCCTGGCGGATGGCGAAGGAGGTGACGACGCCGGCGGCGTCCGTCTCGATCTCGGGGCGGAGCACGTTGATGCCCGCCGTCTGGAGCCATTTCTCCGCCCAGTTCTTCAGGTCGCGGCCGGAGGTCTCCTCCAGCGCGCCCAGCAGGTCGGACAGGCGGGTGTTGCCGTACGCGTGACGCTTGAAGTACGCCTGCACGCCGCCGAAGAACTCGTCCATGCCGACGTAGGCGACCAGCTGCTTCAGGACGCTGGCGCCCTTGGCGTAGGTGATGCCGTCGAAGTTCACCAGCACGTCGTCGAGATCGCGGATCTCGGCCATGATCGGGTGGGTGGAGGGCAGCTGGTCCTGCCGGTAGGCCCACGTCTTCATGGAGTTGGCGAACGAGGTCCAGGAGTGCGGCCAGCGCGACTGGGGGTGGTACGCCTGGCAGGCGATGGAGGTGTAGGTGGCGAACGACTCGTTCAGCCACAGGTCGTTCCACCACTCCATGGTGACCAGGTCGCCGAACCACATGTGCGCCAGCTCGTGCAGGATGGTCTCCGCGCGCAGCTCGTACGAGGCGTCGGTGACCTTGGAGCGGAACACGTACTGGTCCCGGATGGTCACCGCGCCGGCGTTCTCCATCGCGCCCGCGTTGAACTCCGGCACGAACAGCTGGTCGTACTTCTTGAACGGGTACGCGTAGTCGAACTTCTCCTGGAACCACTCGAAGCCCTGCCGGGTGACCTCGAAGATGGCGTCGGAGTCGAGGAACTCGGCGAGCGAGGGCCGGCAGTAGATGCCCAGCGGCACGCTCTGCCCGTCCTTCTCGTACACGCTGTGCACGGAGTGGTACGGCCCGACGATCAGCGCCGTGATGTACGACGAGATCCGCGGCGTCGGCTCGAAGACCCAGGTGTCGTCCTTGGGCTCGGGCGTCGGCGAGTTGGAGATGACGGTCCAGCCGGAGGGCGCCTTCACCGTGAACTGGAAGGTCGCCTTGAGGTCCGGCTGCTCGAACGACGCGAACACGCGGCGGGCGTCCGGGACCTCGAACTGGGTGTAGAGATAGGCCTGTTGGTCGACCGGGTCGACGAAACGGTGCAGTCCCTCACCGGTGTTGGTGTACGCGCAGTCGGCGACCACGCGCAGGATGTTCCGCCCCTCGAGCAGTGCCGGAAGGGCGATCCGCGAGTCCTTGAAGACCTCGGCGGGGTCGAGGGCGTCGCCGTTGAGCGTCACCTCGTGGACGGTCGGGGCCACCAGGTCGATGAAGGACTCGGCCCCGCTTTCGGCCACGTCGAAACGCACCGTCGTCACGGACCGGTAGGTGCCGCCCTCCTGCGCGCCGGAGAGGTCGAGATCGATCTCGTACGAGTCAACGGTGAGCAGCGTCGCCCGCTGCTGCGCCTCTTCGCGAGTCAGGTTTGTGCCAGGCACGCGGTCATCTCCTCGTCATGTGTGGGTTCAGCCATCCTTCCACGGGACCGTGGGGAGGTCGACGAGGGTTTTCCCGATGGCTCCGCCGGTCAGCACCCGGACCACCACGTCCGAATCCCGCCGGTCCCGCGGCCCGGCCCGCGCCAGCCTGGATGCATGACGACGTACACCGCACGACCCATCGCTCCGTCCGTCCTCGAGGAACTGCGCGCCGTCGACGACGCGGGCCGTCCGACGGTCCCCGTGGCCGACGACGAGGGCGGCGCCCCGCTGCGCTGCTGTCTGCGCCGCAGCGAGCCGGGGGAGCGGATCGCCCTCGTGGCGTACGCGCCCCTGCGCCGGTGGGCGGCCGAGACGGGCGCCGAGCCCGGGGCCTACGACGAGCAGGGGCCGGTTTTCATCCACGCGGACGAGTGCCCGGGCCCCGACGGCGACCGCCACCCCTTCGACGATGCCCACCGCACGGTCCGCCGCTACTCCGCCGAGGGCCACATCCTGGGCGGGCAGCTGGTCGCGGCACCCGACGACGAAGCCTTCCGTAACGCGTTCGACGACCCGGAAGTGGCGCTCGTCCACGTCCGGGCCGTCGAGTACGGCTGTTTCCTCTACGAGGTCAGGAGGCCTTGGCCTTCAGCTCCGCAGCCACCAGCTCCGCGATCTGCACGGCGTTGAGCGCCGCGCCCTTGCGGAGGTTGTCGTTGGAGATGAACAGGGCCAGGCCGTTGTCCACCGTCTCGTCGCGGCGGATGCGGCCGACGTAGGACGGGTCCTGGCCGGCGGCCTGGAGGGGGGTCGGGATGTCGGAGAGCGCGACGCCCGGGGCGCCCGCCAGCAGCTCCGTGGCGCGCTCCGGGGAGATCGGGCGGGCGAAGCGGGCGTTGACCTGGAGGGAGTGGCCCGAGAAGACCGGGACGCGGACGCAGGTGCCGGAGACCTTGAGCTCGGGGATCTCCAGGATCTTGCGGGACTCGTTGCGGAGCTTCTGCTCCTCGTCCGTCTCGTTCAGACCGTCCTCGACGAGGTTGCCCGCGAAGGGGAGGACGTTGAAGGCGATGGGGCGCTTGTAGACGCCGGGCTCCGGGAAGTCGACCGCGCCGCCGTCGTGGGTGAGCTTGTCGGCGTCGGCGACGACCTTCTGCACCTGGCCGTGCAGCTCCGCGACGCCCGCGAGACCCGAGCCGGACACGGCCTGGTAGGTGGCGACGACCAGCGCCTGGAGGTCCGCCTCCGCGTGCAGCACCTTCAGGACCGGCATGGCGGCCATCGTCGTGCAGTTCGGGTTGGCGATGATGCCCTTGGGGCGGTCCGCGATCGCGTGCGGGTTCACCTCGGAGACGACCAGCGGGACCTCGGGGTCCTTGCGCCAGGCCGAGGAGTTGTCGATCACGACGGGGCCCTGCGCGGCGACCTTCTCGGCCAGCGCCTTCGAGGTCGCGCCGCCCGCGGAGAACAGCACGATGTCCAGGCCGGAGTAGTCGGCGGTCGCCGCGTCCTCCACGGTCACGCCGTCCAGGACCGAGCCCGCCGAGCGCGCGGAGGCGAACAGGCGCAGCTGCGTGACGGGGAAGTTCCGCTCCGTGAGGATCCTGCGCATGACCGTGCCGACCTGTCCGGTGGCTCCGACGATTCCGACCCTCACAGCGACTCCCTCTGTGTGTGTTCCACGTGTACGTGCATGTCTGCGGCTTTTCCATCATGCGGCCGACCGGGGTCCGCCTGTCCAATTCTTTGCGCTCCATGCCCGAGGAGTGGACTGCCGGACGGTGTGACGTACACCTCTGGACGAATTTCTCCGGGATCGGCCGAACGTTTCCGGGCGCTGCGGCGTCGTAGAGGAAACGCGGTGAGGGGGTGGCTTGTGCTGCGCAGAAAGGCCCGCCGTGGCCAGGGGGACGATCATGGCGATCCTCTGGACGCGGCTCAGGAACGCCGGGTGCGGGCGGTGCTCGCACTGGGCGGGGTGCCGCAGACGGACCTGCCGGACGGGGTGCAGCAGGTCCGTCTGCGGCTGCTGGAGCGGGCGGCGAAGGGGTACGAGGCCCCGCGCGACGTCTCCGCATGGGCCGCCGTCGTCGCCTCCAACCTGGCCATGGACTGGCACCGGGCCAAGAAACGGCAGGAGCGGATCGGTGAGCGGCTCGCCTCCCTGCGCCAGCTGGAGCACCCGTCGGGAGAGGACACCAGCCTGCTCTCCCTGGCCGTCGCCCAGGGCCTCGACGAGCTTCCCGACGCCCAGCGCCAGGTCCTCGTCCTGCGCTTCTACGCCGACCTGCCCGTCCGCTCGATAGCCGACGAGCTCGGCATCCCGGAGGGCACGGTCAAGAGCAGGCTGCACACGGCGGTACGGGCCCTGCGCGCCCGCCTGCACGAGGACGAGGTGGTGTGAGATGACCGCCGAATACAACAGCGTCGACGCGCTGATGGCCGCGATCACCGGCGAGGAGCTGCCGGAGGAGGCCCGCGCGGACGCCGCCTTCACCGCCGAGCACCGCAGGGCGACGGCCGATGTGGCGCTGCTGCGCCGGCAGCTCGGGATCATCGGGGACGCGCTGGCCGAGGAGCCGCGCCCGGAGCGGACACCCGCCGCGGTGCGGGCGCCGCGGGACTGGCGCCGGGCGCGCAGGTTCGCCTTCGGCTCCCTCGCCGTGGCCGCCGTCGCGACCGTGCTGTCGGGGCTGGGCTGGCTGCTGGTCCAGGCGAACACCGGCGTCGACACCTTGTCGGGCGGCAGCGCCCACTCGGCCTCCAAGGCGGACCGCAACGCCGAGGCCGGTTCCGCCTTCTCCAGCCCCGGCTACCTCGCCTGCACCCGTCTGGTCGCCGAGGGCGAGGTGACGGCGGTGGAGCCCGTGTCCAAGGCCGCCGGGCAGGAGCGGATCACCCTGGACGTGACCCGCACGTACAAGCCGGAGAAGCCCAGGAAGGAGATCACCCTGCTGATCGAGGACGAGACCCTCCGCAAGGCGCTCCACAAGGGCGACCACATCCTGGTGTCCGTCCCGCCGCAGTCCGCCGTCCCGGACTACGTGATCGTCGGCGAGAAGTCGATCGCCCGCGAACGCGCCGGGCTCACCCGCGCGCTGCCCGAATCGGCCGAGGTCACCTGCTGACGTGGCCCGCTGACGGGAAAGGGCGGGCGCCCGTACGGACGCCCGCCCTCATCGCCGTACCACTGGTTACGGAGTGACCTTCTCGATCTTCACGCTGCCGGTGCCCGCGGCCGTGCCGTGTGCGTTCACCAGCTGGACCTGGCCGAAGAACTCCCGGCCCTCAGGAGCGGCCGCCGCGGCGGTGACGCTGCCGGAGACGGTCGCCGAGTCGCCCGTGCCGAGCTTGACCGGCGTGGAGTCGTCGACGGTGACGGCGCCCAGGGACGCGGAGAAGAAGACGTCCCGGTAGTCGTACGCCGTGGAGCCGGACGGAACCGAGTAGCCCGCGACCTCGATGGTGTACGTGCCGGCGGCCGGGTTGGCGACCGAGACCGCCTCCTCCGAGTCGCCGTCGGCGGACTGGCCGACGACCGTGCCGGCCGCGTTCTTCACCACCAGGTCGAGGTCGGCGGACGCGTCGGAGACGTTGCCGATCGCGACGTCCAGCGACTTGGCGCCCGCGGGCACCTCGACCGTGGTGGTCTGCGTCTCGCCCTGCTTGATGGTCGGGCGGGCCGTCTTGGACGAGCCGAGCGGGCCGCCGACCAGCTTGCCGTCGAGCGCGGCGAGCTTGTTCGTCACCTTCCAGGAGACGGCGGCCGGGGTACCGACCTTCGCCTCGGGAACGGTCACGGTCTGCGGGTCGAAGGCCGCGCCGAGGACGGCGACGTCCAGCTTGTACGGGTTGTCGAGCAGCGGCGACGTACGGCGCGACTCGACCTCGATCTCCCAGACACCGGCCTGCGGGTCCGCGTACGAACGCACGTCGGGCTTGCAGCCGTTGCCGTCGAGGTAGTTGTTGTAGCAGTACGGGGTGGAGGTGTTGTCGACCGGAGTGCCGTACGGGTGGATGGCGATGAACCGGGTCTGGCTCTTGTCCTTCAGCCCGCCGATGGCGACCTCGAGGGACTTGGCGCCCGCCGGCACGGTCACGAAGTACGACTGCGTGCTGTTGCGCTGCACCGTGTTCGAGGCCGTGAAGGTGTAGTTCACCGGCGTCGAGACCACGACCGAGGCGAGGATCTGCTTGTCGACGCCCTCGGTGCCCGGGTCGTCGACGTCGAGGATCGCGCTCTTGATGCCCGCGGACCTCGGGTTCGCCTGCACCTTGACGGTGACCGGCTGGTTCAGCGGCAGCTTCACCCAGTCCTTGCCGACGATCCGGAAGGTGTCACCGGCGTTGTTCTCGATGCTCAGCTCGTGCCAGAGGGCCTTGGCGGAGCCGGAGGTACGGGTGATCGTGACGTCGTACGTCTTCCTGCCACCCGCCTTGAGGCCGCCCTCGCGGTCGTACAGGCCGGTGCCGAAGCCCGGCGTCTTCAGCGCCTGGTCGAGCGCGGTGTCGACCGGGGCCTTGACGGTGTAGTCATTCGCGGTGGCGCCGTCGCGGATCGCGTCCCAGGCGTCGACGATGTCGATGCGGCCCGCGCCCTCCTCGTAGGCCTGAACGCCCTTGATGTGGTGGGCGGTCGAGGTGAGAGCCGTGCGCAGGGTGGCGGGCTTGAGCTCGATGCCCTTCTGCTTGGCGGCCGACAGCAGCAGCGCGCTCGCGCCCGTGGCCTGCGGGGACGCCATGGACGTGCCCTGCAGCATGGAGTAGCCGGCCGGCAGCGAGTAGCCCGACTCGGCGACCGGGGAGCCCGGCAGCCAGGTCTGGGTGGTGTTGATGGCGGCACCCGGCGCGACGAGCGTCGGCGTGAAACCGCCGTCCTCACGCGGGCCGCGGGAGGAGAAGGGCATCATCGCGTACTTCTTCTCCACGACCGAGCCGTAGTTGGACGCCCAGGTCGCCTTGGAGATGGCGGCGCCCACGGAGATCACCTTGTCGGCGAGACCGGGGTCGCCGATGGTGTTCGCGCCCGGGCCGGAGTTGCCCGCCGAGATCACCAGCTGCACGCCGTAGGTGTCGATGAGCCGCGTGTACAGCTCGGCGCGCGCGTTGTTGCCGTCGTTGAGCGCCGGCAGACCGCCGATCGACATGTTGACGATGTCGACACCGCGGTTGACGACGAGGTCGATCATGCCCTCGGTGAGCGCGACGTTGGTGCAGCCGCCGGTCCAGGTGCAGGCACGGGAGGAGACGATCTTCGCGCCGGGGGCCGCGCCGTTCATCTTCCCGCCGAACAGGCCGTTGGCGGCGGTGATGCCGGCGACGTGCGTGCCGTGCTCGGACTCGATGACGCCGATGTTGACGAAGTCGGCCTTCTTGCCGACCCAGTCGCCGCCGAACGGGTCCATCGGCACGTCCTTGCGGATCTGCACGACGAACGGCTGGCGCTCCACGACGTCGGTGGCCGGGTTGTCGGTCCCGAAGTAACCGATCTGGTAGCCGTCCTTGTACGGCTTCATCGGCGTGTCGTCGCTGAAGTCGAAGTTGTTGTTCAGGTCGACGCGGACGGTTCCGGCGGCGGCGTCGTAGAGGACGCCCCACTTGTCCGTGGTGTCCCCGTCCCGGTTGGCGTCGCCCTTCGCGTCGCCGCCCGCGGTGGCGGCCTCGCTGAAGGTGCTGACCTGGTACGACCCGGCGGGCGCCGTCCAGGTACGGCCGCCGAAGGTGAAGGTGGGCCCGGAGACGGAGGTCACCATCGGGCGCCAGGTGGCGTCGCTGTCGACGATCGGGTCGGTCGCCGTCACCCAGTCGACGATCTTCCGCTCGCCGGTGGTGGTCTTCTGCAGCGCCGGGTGGCCGAGGTCGACGCCGGAGTCCAGGATGCCGATGGTGACGCCGCGGCCGTCCGCCTTCGGGTGGTCCTGCACGAAGTCGACGGCGCCCGTCTCGAAGGACGGGTTGTACGGGTTCTCGGCGGGCGTGTTCTTGTCCGGAGCGGGGTAACTGACCGTTCCGGAGGCCGACTTGGAGCCGCTCGTCGCGCTCGGGTCGTCCAGCGGTATCTCCTCGCGCAGGTCGATGCCGTGCACGGAGGAGAGCTTCGCGGCGGCGGCGATGGCCGCGTCCGCCTTCGAGGTGGGGACAGTGGCGCGGACGTAACCGAGCTTGTCGTACGTCCGGCCGACCGAGCCGCCCTTGACCGCGTCCAGCTGCCCGGCGACCTGCTCGGTCTGCCCCGGGGCGGTGGCGATCATCATCGTGACGTTCTTGTCGCCGTCGGCCTTGGCCTCGGCGAGCAGGTCCGCGTCGTCGGAACCGAGCTTTTTCTGTGCGGACTTGACGCTGCCGTCCGAGGGGGCGGTGGAGCCCGGGGACGGCGCGTCGGCGGAGAAGGCCATGGGTATCGGCCCGGCCGCGGAGAGCGCGGCGACGAGACCGGCGGCCACGGCTATTCGGGCCACAGGTCTGAGGGGGGTGAGGGTCATCGGCATCCCTTGGAGTGAAGATTTCAGTGCCGGACGAGCGCACAGCTTTACCCAAGGGACAGTTGTTTGGGAAGTGTTGACCGAAACGATATGGACGTATGGGGAAAACCCCCGATTCCCTTTACGGGGATGAGTCCGCAATAGTGCCAAATGAACCGGCGGTTCCGGACTAACGTCCCTACGTGCGCAGGAAACTGAGGGTGGCGGCCTACGCCATATGCGTCCGCGACGACCAGCTCCTCCTCGCCCGTGGCATCGACGACCGGGGCCGCCCCGAGTGGACCCTGCCCGGCGGCGGTGTGGAACACGGCGAGGACCCCTACGACGCCGCCGTCAGGGAGGTGGAGGAGGAGACCGGCTACCAGGTCGACCTCACCGCCCTCCTGGGTGTGGACTCGATCCGCCGCACCGCCCCGAGCCGCTTCGGGCCCTCCGTCGACCACCACGGCCTACGCCTCGTGTACGAGGGCCGGGTGACCGGCGGCGAGCTCCGCCACGAGGTCGGCGGCTCGACGGACATGGCGGCCTGGCACCCCCTGGAGACGGTACCCGGGCTGAGCCGGGTCGCACTGGTCGACGTGGGGCTGACGCTGTGGCGGGAGCGGCCGGCGGCGGGGCGGCTGAACTGCTTTCACTACCCAGAAAGATGAACGCGGAGTGACCGCCCCCGGGCCGCCCGACGAGCAGGCGTGAACGCGCAGGGTGGCCCAAGATCCACGTACGGTGATCGGTGTTGCGCGTTGCCGTCTCGTTCACCAGCAGGTCATTCCCGGTGCCAACCATCCAGAGCGAGCGGGTTGTTCGCGACAGCGAAACAGCCCGCGACCACTGCCGACGCGTTGCCACTCGGGGAGATCGCGCCATGTCGCGCATACGCTCTGTCGCCGCCACCATCCCGGCGATCAACCGCCGTACCGTCCTCGCCGCCACCGGCGCGGCGGCCGTCTCCGCAGGCGTCGGCTACGCCCTGCGGCCCACCGACAGCCAGGCCGCCACCGACACCACCCGGGTCGTGGCGCAGTCCGGCAAGGCCCCGGCCGCCCCCCTCGCGCCCTACACCAAGGGCACCACCCTCGCCACGGTCGCCGCCCCGCGCACCTCCTCCGGATACCGTCGCCTCGGCGACGGCCCCGGCTGGTCCCGCGTCGTGCGCGGCGAACTCGCCGCCGCCAAGTCGGGCCGCGCCGGCCGCCGTACCGCGCTCGCCGCGTTCGTACAGCTCACCGACCTGCACCTGATCGACTCCCAGCACCCGATGCGCCTGGAGTACCTGCGCGCGACGGACAAGCACGCCTGGCGCCCGCACGAGGCGCTGACCGTGCAGGGCGCCGTCTCGCTGGTCGAGCGGATCAACGCGCTGCGCGGCGCCCCGGTCACCGGCTCCCCGCTGCACTTCGCGATGACCACCGGCGACAACACGGACAACAACGCCAAGTCCGAGCTCGAGTGGTTCCTGAAGATCATGAGCGGGGGGCGGATCACTCCCAACACGGGGGATCCGCGGCACTACGAGGGCGTCCAGAACAGCGGTCTCAAGCTGTACTGGCAGCCCGACTCCACCGTCCGCGACGGCGACAAGCAGCTCGGCTTCCCGCACCTGCAGGGT
The DNA here is from genome assembly GCF_053597275.1 of Streptomyces sp. NPDC001492. NCBI lineage: Bacteria > Bacillati > Actinomycetota > Actinomycetes > Kitasatosporales > Streptomycetaceae > Streptomyces > Streptomyces sp. NPDC001492. Next base: position 222,482 of record NZ_JBSFHW010000010.1, read on the forward strand.
TTCCTGGCCGCCGCGGTCCGCGAGGTCCGCAGCCCCGGCCTGAACCTGCCCTGGTACTCCACGGTCGGCAACCACGACGCGATGCCGCTCGGCTGCTACGGCCACGGCGACTCCTGGCTCGCCGAGTACGCGGTCGGCGGCAGGAAGCTGATGTCGCTGTCCGCCTCCGAGGCGAAGAAGCTGCAGGACCACATCAAGAGCGGGAACGACCCCAGGGGGACCGGCTTCCGGGACCTGCTCAAGGCCCACGCCCGCGACATGCGGTCCGTCACCGCGGACGAGAGCCGGGCCCCGTACACCCCGGCCGACTATCTGAAGGCCCACCTCGACCCGGCGTACCGCGGTGTGGGCCCGGTCGGGCACGGCTACTCCACCGCCAACCTCGACGCGGGCACCCAGTACTACACCTTCCGCATCGCCGACGACGTCGTCGGCATCAGCCTCGACACCACCGACCCGGGCGGCCACTACGAAGGCTCCATCGGCACCGCCCAGTTGAAGTGGCTCGACCAGCAGCTGAAGGACAACAAGGACGCGCACGTCATCGTCTTCAGCCACCACACCAGCAAGACGATGGACAACACGGGCATCGTGGACCCGGCACGCCCCCACGAGCGGCGGCACGGCGGCCAGGAGGTCGTCGCCCTCCTCGGCGGCCACGCCAACGTCCTCGCCTGGGTGAACGGCCACATCCACCGCAACGACATCACGCCGCACAAGGCGTCGAACGGCCGCTCGTTCTGGGAGATCTCGACCGCCTCCCACGTGGACCACCCGCAGCTGGCCCGCGTCATCGAGATCACCGACAACAAGGACGGCACCCTCTCCCTGTTCACCACCCTCGTCGAGTCCGCGGCCCCGCACCGCACGGACTTCGCCGACCTCACCCAGACGGGCCTGGCCGCCCTCTACCGCGAGCTGTCGTACAACGCCCCGGGGGCGAACCTGACCCTGGGCGGCGACCCCGGCGACCGCAACACGGAGCTGCTGCTGAAGAAGGGCTGAAAGCGGCTCAACCGGCCCGCGGTGCATCAACCTCCGCACCGCGGGCCGGGTCTGCTTCCCCGACCGGACCCGGTTCCGTACCGAACCAGATGGGGGAGACCGACATGAACGCAGGCATACGTACGACTCTGGTCGCGGCGACGGCCGTCGCACTGTCCGCGGCCCTGGCCGCACCCGCGCTCGCCGCGGCGCCCGCCAGAGGGGCCGAAGGCCACGAGCCGACCCAGCGGGCCGTCGAAGCCGCGGTGAGGCTCGGCGTGCCCGGAGTGACGCTCACCGCGAAGGACGCCCACGGTGCCTGGGCGACGACCGCGGGCGTGGGGAGCCTCCGCACGGGCAAGCCGCGTTCGGCCCACGACCGCTACCGCGTCGGCAGCATCACCAAGACCTTCGTGTCCACCGTGCTGCTCCAACTGGAGGCGGAGGGACGGCTGTCGCTCGACGACTCCGTGGACAAGTGGCTGCCCGGTGCGGTCCGCGGCCACGGGCACGACGGGCGCGCCATCACGCTCCGCCGGCTCCTCAACCACACGAGCGGCATCTTCAACTACACGGCCGACGCCGAGTTCGGCCGCACGTACTTCCTCAAGGACGGCTTCTTCAAGCACCGTTACGACCGCAAGAGCCCCGCGGACCTGCTGGCGATCGCGATGTCCCACAAGCCGGACTTCGCGCCGGGCACCTCCTGGAAGTACTCCAACACCAACTACCTGCTGGCCGCGATGGTGATCGAGAAGGCCACGGGCCGTCCGTACGGGGAGGAGATCCGCGACCGCATCATCGGGCCGCTCCATCTGACCGGCACCTCGGTCCCCGGCACCCGGGTCACCGTCCCGCAGCCCAGCAGTCGCGCCTACTCCAAGCTGGCGGATTCGACGACGGGCCCGACGTACGACGTCACCACGCTCAACCCCGCCATCGCCTACGGCTCCGGCGAGATGATCTCGGATTCGGCCGACCTGATCCGCTTCTACTCGGCCCTGCTCACCGGCCGTCTCCTGCCGCCGCACCAGCTGAAGGAGATGAAGACCACGGTGAAGCAGAGCGCCGGGTCGAAGGGCGGTTACGGTCTGGGCATCGCCGATGTCCCTCTCTCCTGCAACGGCCGTGAACTGCACGTGTGGGGCCACGACGGCGGCATCCACGGCTCGCTCTCCCTGGCGCTGACCACCGCGGACGGCCGGCACTCCCTCGCGTACAACTTCAACGGGGACTGGGCGGACAACAGTAAGGACGTGGTCGAGGCGGAGTTCTGCGGCGGTCAGGGCCGCTGACGGCACGCGTCGATCGCCGCGCGCAGCTGGGCGACCGCCTCCTCCACCGCCCCGTCGGCGAGGTTGCCGTACCCGAGGACCAGGCCGTGGTCGGCGTGGTCCTCGGTGGCGTGATAGGCCGCGAGGTCGGCCACGCGCAGCGAGCGGGCGGCCGCCGCCCTGACCACGGCCGCCGGGTCCACCGCGGCCGGCAGCCGGAGGAGGAGATGCAGGCCGGCCGCGACGCCGGAGACCGGGGCGTCCGGCAGCTGGTCGGCGAGGGCCCGGACGAGGGTGTCGCGGCGGTCGCGGTAGCGCCCCCGGCAGGCCCGCAGATGGCGGTCGTAGGCGCCTGATTCCAGCAGGTCGGCGAAGGCCAGCTGGTCGAGGGGAGGGGGCTGGGTCGCCGTCTGGTCGGCCCGGTGCAGGTGCTCGGTCCAGCGGGCGGGCGCCACGATCCATCCGATGCCGAGCGCGGGGGAGAGGATCTTGCTGAGCGACTTGAACAGGACGACCCGGGACGGATCCATGCCCTGGAGGCTCGCGACCGGCCGGCGGTCGTAGCGGAACTCGGCGTCGTAGTCGTCCTCCAGCACGACGCCGTCCACCTCGCGCGCCCAGCGCAGCAGGGCCGCGCGCCGCTCGGGGGCGAGCACCGTGCCCAGCGGGAACTGGTGCGCCGGTGAGGCCAGCACCGCCCTCAGACCGGTGTGCCCGGCGAGTTCGTCGGTGCGCAGCCCGGCGCCGTCCGCGCGGACGGGGACGACGTCCAGGCCCGCGGCGCCGATCACCTCGCGCAGCCGGGTCCAGCCCGGTTCCTCGACGGCGACGGCGGTGATGCCGCGGGCGCGCAGGGCCTGGCAGAAACGGCGTACGCCGTCGGTCACGCTCGTGCACACCGTCACGTCCTGCGGGCCGGCGAAGACGCCGCGGGAGCGGCCCAGGTACTCGGCGAGCAGCCGTCTGAGCCGGAGGTGGCCGCCGGGCGGCGGGTAGCCGAACTCCGTGAACGCCACCGTCGTCGCCTGCGCGCGGACCGCGTCGGCCCAGCGGCGCCGCGGGAACGCCCGCAGGTCCGGCAGGCCCGGGGCCAGGTCGTAACGGGCCGCCGGAGCCTGCTGCGGCGCGCGCCGCGCGGAGCGGTCGTCCTGGCTGTTCGACCAGCGCACCCGGGTGGCGGAGCCGGTCCGCGCCTCCAGATACCCCTCGGCGACGAGCTGGCCGTACGCCTCGGTCACCGCCCAGCGCGAACAGCCGAGGTCGGCGGCGAGCTGCCGGCTGGGCGGCAGGGCGGTGCCCACCTCGATCCGGCCGTCCCTGATCGCCGAACGCAGCGCCCGCTTCACGCGCTCGTGCAGCGGCCCGTCGGCGGCCCGGCCCAGCTGGAGCAGGAGATCGCCCGCCAGATTGGTCTGTGATTCCCGCATGCCATTGGACGGTAGCAGCGAGCCATTTCTCAGTAGCTTCGAGTGCATGAAGGACGTACCTGAAACCCACCAGTTGTTCCGCGGAGTCTTCGAGGACTGGCAGACCAAGGCGGGCGTCCTGTCCGCGAGGCCGGACGCGCCGGTCGTATCGGACGACCCCTCTTCCTTGCGGCTCGCGCTGCGCCGGTTGCGGGTCCGCTTCGAAAGACCACCCGGTAATTCAGCCGACTCCGACACGAGACGCCGAGTTCATTCGTACGAAACGTCCATGCCGCCTCATATCGGCTAACCCGCACTTCACGGGGGATGGCTCGATTTGTGCAAGGCGGGTGGTCGTATGCTCACGAGGCGCGGACTACACGTGCTCTCGGTCTACGAGGGTTTCTTCTCCGGCGGGGCCCGGATCGTTCACAGTGACGTCGTACGCGGACTTCAGGAGGGTGACCAGCAGCATCGCGTGCTGAGCCTCCATGGCGAGGTGCACCGGGAGGCCACCCGGCAGCGCATGGAGGACGACGCCTGCTACCAGTCGCTGACCGCGGCGGGCGTGGGCGTCACTTCCCTGGGCCGGGTCTTTCCCGCAAGCGGTGATCCGGCCACCTTCACCGGACCGGAGCTGGCCGACACGGCACGGGCGACGGCGGACGCGGACGTGATCCTTTCGCTGAAGGAACAGCCGCTGCGTCTCCTCAACCAGGCGGGCCTGCCGCGCCGCCCCGTCGTGGTCTGTCTGCACCGCTCCGACCCGGAGAACCAGGGGGCGGCCCTCGACGAACTGAAGGCCGCCATCGCGGACGGCAGGGTGGTGGCGTGCGTGTGCTGCGCGGAGTCGACGCGGGCCGCGTACGAGGCGGCGGGGATCCCGGCCGAGCTGCTGCACGTCATCCCGAACGGCGTGGATCTGCTGCGCTTCCGCCCCGACGCGGCCCGACGGCTGGCGCTGCGGGCCTCGCTGGAGATCCCGGCCGCGGCACCGGTGGTCGTCTTCGCGGCCCGCTACGACGCGATGAAGAACGTCCCGCTGTTCCTGCGGGCGGCACGGGAGTGGCTGGAGCGGGAGCCCGACGCGCATGTGCTGATGTGCGGCGCGGGCATGACGGCTGCCAATCCGGGCCTCGACACGGACATCGAGACCGCGTTCGGACCGCGGCGCTCACTGACGGACCGGGTCCACCTGCTCGGCGTGAGACACGACATGGAGTCCGTGTACGCCGGTGCCGACGTCGTCGCGCTGACCTCCTCCTGGGGCGAGGCGGCCCCGCTGTGCCTGGTCGAGGGCATGATGTGCGGCGCCGTACCGGTCGCCACCGACGTCGGCGACAGCGCGGCGATCGTGGCGGGCCGCGGCTTCGTCACCCCGCCCGACCCGGCGGCGATCGCCCGGGCCTGGACGGAGGCGGCGGCAGCCCGCACCGCCCTCGCCCCCGCCCTCACCGCAAGCCGCGAACGCTTCAGCCGCACCCGCATGATCGCGTCGTACGCCACCCTGCTCGACTGGGTGGCCGCGGGGGCTGCCGCGCGGCCGGCTCTTCCGGAGCCGCACTGAGCGGCGGGCCCGACATCGGCCGCCGTCTTCTGCGTGCCGCGGGGTGCCGTTTGCCGCCGGCCTCCCGACACGAGGAGGGGCCACCGGCACCGGTGGCCCCTCCTCTCCCCTCCTGCCCCCGCCCCGGTCCGTCACTACCGCGGCAGCACCACGACATACGCGGCGGGCTCCCGGTCGCCCGACGCCATCAGCGCCGTGCGGACCACCGCCGCCTGTTGTTCCATCGAGTCGCGGAGCTTCTTGGGGGTGATGTGGACGACCGTGATGCCCAGGCGCTCCAAGTGCTCCCGCTTGCGGGCGTATTCGGACCACAGCGCGTCGTCGTCCTGCCGAAGGCCTTGCCGCGGTGCCCGGGTGTCCAGCTCCACGGCCACCGCCTGCTCCGGCCAGTACGCGTCGAGGCCGCCGAGGTGGGGGCCGCCCGGTAGGCGCAGGTCCACGTTCCAGACCGGGTCGGGCAGGCCGTAGTCGCGGACCATCCGGTACAGGCGGTCCTCCGCGATGGCGCGGCCCTCGGCCAGCAGGGAGTCCACCGCGTCCACCACGTGCGGGCGGCTGAGCAGCTTCGCCTGGTTCAACGCCCGCACCACCGAGGCCGGTTCGCAGTGGCCGGCGCGCACCGCCTCCGTCAGCAGCCGGCGCACCGCGCCCGCGTCCGCGAGTTCCGACACCGCGTCGGCCAGGGCGCGCGGCACCGGCGCGATCGGAACTCCCGTCACCTGCTGAGGAGTCGGCAGCGTGTGCGTGCGTACCACCCGGGCACAGCCCGCCGAGCGCAGCCGGCGCAGCCGCGGGACCAGGACGTCGATCTTCTCCAGCGACAGCAGCGGCGGCGCGGACGTGAACCCGTGCAGCGTCAGCGCCGCCAGGCCCGTGATCATCGCCTCCGCGTAGACCGGCCGGTGCGGGCTCTCCGCGCCCGGCTGCGTCGGCACTCCGGGGGTCGACTCCCGCGCGGCGTACATGAGCACCGCGTGCAGCCGCTCCTCGCTGGTCGGCGGGCCCGGGTGGAGCAGGAAGACGCCCGGGAGAAGCTGCTGCCAGGGGCCGCCGGTGCGGCACTGCTCGGTCATCTCGGCGGACGAGACGCCGTGCGCCCGGAGTTGAGCCGTCGTCAGAACGCGGCGGTGCACCTCGGCGAGGTGGCTCAGGGGGCGGGGGGAGGCCGGGGGGAGAGGGGCGTTGTGGTTCATGCCGGGGGGTTTCCCGCGCCGGCACCGTCCTCTAACCGCTGTTACACGCTCGTCGACAAAGACGGACAAGGTGGCACTAAAGGACGCTTGTTCGGATGCCGATAGGGCATCGAAAACCCCTGGTCCGTTCGGGTCGGACCAGGGGTTACGGGTGTTATTGACCGGATTCCGTAACGGTCACACGCGGATCAATCGTTGGCCAAAGCCTGGGCCCGCAGCGCCCGCGCCAGATCGTCGCGCGCCTCCAGCACCAGCCTGCGCAGCGCCGGCGCCGCGTCCTCGTGGGCGGCGAGCCACGCGTCCGTCGCGTCCAGCGTCGCCTGAGCGCCCTGCTCCGTCGGGTAGGACGGGAACAGCCCCCGCACCACGTCCATGCCGATCTGGATCGACCGCTCCCGCCACAGCCGCTCGATCGCCGCGAAGTACTTCGAGGCGTACGGCGCGATCAGCTCCCGCTGCGAAGGCTGCGCGAAGCCCGCGATCGTCGCCTCCACCAGGGCGTTGGACAGCGCGTCCGACTCCACCACCTGCGCCCAGGCCTGCGCCTTCACCGCCTCGGAGGGGCGGGCGGCCAGACAGCGGACCTGGTGGCGCTTGCCGGACGCCGTGTCGTCGCGGGCCAGCTCGGCCGCCAGCACCGTCTCGTCCGCGGCCCCGTGCGCGGCCAGCGGTTCCAGGAACGCCCAGCGCAGCTCCTGGTCGACCTCGAGGCCGTCGACCTTCTCCGTGCCGTCCAGCAGGCCGCGCAGCAGCGCCAGTTCGTCGGGGCCGGCCGCCACCGTGGCGAGGAAACGGGCCCAGGCCAGCTGCTGCTCGCTGCCCGGCTCGGCCGCCCGCAGATCCCGCACGGCGACCTCGGCCAGCAGCCGCTGGCCGGCCGGCCGCCAGGCCGGCGCCGCATAGTTGACCAGCGCCGAGTTCGCCCAGGCGTGCAGCATCTGAAGGACGCCGATGTCGGACTCGCGGCGCGCGAACCGCGTCACCAGGTCCACGAAGTCGGCGGCGGGCAGCAGCGCGTCCCGGGTCAGGTTCCACAGCGCCGACCAGCACAGGGCGCGGGCCAGCGGGTCGGTGACCGACCCGAGGTGCTCGCGCAGGGTGGCCAGCGAGGTGTCGTCGAAGCGGGTCTTGCAGTACGTGAGGTCGTCGTCGTTGACGAGCACCAGCTCCGGCGCCTCGGCACCCGCCAGCTCCGCCACGACCGTACGCGGACCGTCGACGTCCACCTCGACCCGCGCATACCGCTCCAGGGCACCCTCGCCCGTCCGCCGGTACAGGCCCACCGCCACGCGGTGCGGCCGCAGCTCGGGGTGGGACTCCGCGGCCTCCTGCAGCACCGCCAGCTCGTCGACCCGGCCCTCCGCGTCCAACAGCACCTGTGGAGTGAGGGAGTTGACCCCGGCCGTCTGCAGCCACTTCCGCGCCCAGGCGGCCATGTCCCGGCCGCTGGTCTCCTCCAGCACCGACAGCAGATCGCCGAGGCGTGTGTTGCCGTACGCGTTCCGCTTGAAGTAGCGGCGCGCGCCCTCCAGGAAGGCGTCCTGGCCGACGTAGGCCACCAGCTGCTTGAGCACCGACGCGCCCTTGGCGTACGTGATGCCGTCGAAGTTGAGCTTGGCGTCCTGGAGGTCGCGGATGTCCGCGGTGATCGGGTGGGTGGAGGGCAGCTGATCGGCTCGGTACGCCCAGGCCTTGCGGCGGTTGGCGAAGGTGATCCAGGCGTCGGTGAAGCGGGTCGCGCCCACGTTCGCGAAGGTTCCCATGAAGTCCGCGAAGGACTCCTTCAGCCACAGGTCGTCCCACCACACCATGGTGACCAGGTCGCCGAACCACATGTGCGCCATCTCGTGCAGGATGACGTTGGCCCGGCCCTCGTACGACGCGCGGGTGACCTTGCCGCGGAAGATGAACTCCTCGCGGAAGGTGACGAGCCCCGGGTTCTCCATCGCGCCGAGGTTGTACTCGGGCACGAACGCCTGGTCGTACTTCCCGAAGGGGTACGGGTAGTCGAAGTGGTCGTGGAAGAAGTCCAGTCCCTGCTTGGTGACGAGGAAGACGTCGTCCGAGTCGAAGTAGGGCGCCAGGCCCTTGCGGCACAGGGCGCCGAGGGGGATCTCAAGGCGCGTACCGTCCTCGAAGGTCCGCTCGTAGGAGTCCGTGACGTAGTGGTACGGGCCCGCCACCACGCAGGTGATGTACGTCGAGATCGGCTTGGTCTCCGCGAACCTCCACACCCCGTCCGCCCGCTCGCCGACGCCGTTGCTCCAGACCGTCCACCCCTCCGGCGCCCGCACCTCGAAGCGGAACGGGGCCTTGAGGTCCGGCTGCTCGAAGTTGGCGAAGACCCGGCGGGAGTCGGCCGGCTCGTACTGGGTGTACAGGTACACCTCGCCGTCCTCCGGGTCGACGAAGCGGTGCAGGCCCTCGCCGGTCCGGGAGTAGGCGCACTGCGCGTCGACGACCAGCTCGTTCTCCGCGGCGAGGTCCTCCAGGAGGATCCGGGAGCCGTCGAAGACCTGACCGGGGTCGAGATCCCGCCCGTTGAGTGAGACGGAGGTCACACTCGGCGCGATCAGGTCGGCGAAGGTGGCGGCGCCCGGTTCGTTGCTGCGGAAGCGGATCGTGGTGACGGACCGGAAGGTCCGCGCACCGTCCCCGTCCGCTTCCCCCACCGCCGTACGCAGGTCGAGGGATACGTCGTACCCGTCGACGGACAGCAGGGCGGCCCGCTCCCGGGCCTCGTCGCGGGTCAGATTCTCACCGGGCACGGGCAGCGCTCCCTCGGCTGGTGTTCGGTATGTGGACAGGGCTGATCCTGCCATGGGGCACTGGCGCCGGGCACTCGGGAATGGGGACGGGGAGGGCTGTTGTTGCGGGTGGAAACGACCGCTTTTCCTAGGAGAGCCATGTCCGAGACCGCGAGCAGCTCCACCGCGAAGACGCCTGTCGACTTCTGGTTCGACCCGCTGTGCCCCTGGGCCTGGATGACCTCCCGGTGGGTGCTGGAGGTGGAGAAGGTCCGGAACATCGAGGTCCGCTGGCACATCATGAGCCTCGCGGTACTCAACGAGCCCAAGATCGACGAGCTGCCCGAGGAGTACCGCGAGCTGCTGGAGACCAAGGCCTGGCAGCCGATCCGGGTGGTCACCGCGGCCTGGCAGAAGCACGGCTCCGACATCCTCGGCCCGCTGTACACCGCGCTCGGCACCCGTATCCACAACGAGGGCCAGGGCCCGACGCGCGAGGCCGTCGAAGGCGCACTGGCGGACGTCGGCCTGCCCGCCGACCTGATCGAGTACTTCGACCAGAAGGACTTCGAGTTCGACGCCGAGCTGCGCGCCTCCCACAAGGAGGGCATCGACAAGGTCGGCCAGGACGTCGGCACCCCCGTCATCGCCGTCCCCGGCGCCGACGGCGAGCAGATCGCCTTCTTCGGCCCGGTCGTCACCCCGGCCCCCAAGGGCGATGAGGCCGCCCGCCTCTGGGACGGCACGATCGCGGTCGCCTCGGTCCCGGGCTTCTACGAGATCAAGCGGACGCGGACGAAGGGTCCGGACTTCAGCAACCTGTAGGGATCAGTCGGGGTCGGCTTCCGGATTCCTGAGCTCCTCCGGGAGCCGGCCTCCCTCGCTCCGCTTGCTCCAGCGCTGGTACCACCGGCAGCCCGGGGCGGTACAGCGCCACAGGTCGGTCAACTGGCGGTGTTCCGGCGCCACGTTCGGCCGTTCCTTCCCGTTGAGCGGCCTGAACACCTGGGTGCCGCTGCCCCCGCAGGTCGGGCAGTGCTTGTCCTTGAAGAACATCAGCGCCTCCTCGCCATCACGGGTAGTACAGCGCGAACCCGGCGAACGCGTCCCCGGAATCGCCGGGTCCCGGTGGTGCGTCGTTCACGCCCGCGCCCTTCCCCGCGCCTGCGCGAGCCGGGCCAGATGGTCCTCGTAGGCCTTCGCGTAGTACGCCGCGCGAGCCGCGTCCGGCTCCACGACCGCGGTCGGCTCGGTCCACGTCGCCGCGTCCAGCGCGACGCCGTACCGCTCCGCCGCCGCCAGCACCGCACCCCGCGCGCCCACTTCACCCTCGACGACCCGCAGCGGCCGGCCCAGGACATCGGCGAGCAGCCGCATCCAGGCGGGGCTGCGCGTCCCCCCGCCGCAGACGGCCAGCGAGCCCGTCAGGCCCGCCGCCTCCAGACAGTGCCGGGCCGCGTACCCGATGCCCTCGCAGGTCGCGCGGATCAGATCGCCCTTCGTCGACTCCAGGGAGACACCGGTGAGTTCGGCGCGCAGACGGGGTTCGACGAACGGGGCGCGCTCGCCGGACGGGGCGAAGTACGGCAGCACGCGCACACCGTTCGCGCCGGGCGGGGTCCCGGCGAGCAGACCGTCGACCTCCTCGTGGCGCACACCCGTCGTCGACAGCACCCAGTCCAGGGCGGCCGTGCCGACCATCGCGGGCATGGCGCGCAGCCAGTGACCAGGACGGTCGGTGGAGATGTACAGGCCGGCCGGCTCGCCGGTCAGGTCGAGATCGGTCGTGGCGACCAGGCCGGCCAGGCAGGTGCCGACGATGAGCAGACCGTCCCCCGGGGTCGTGACACCCGCGCCGAGCGCGCAGGACGGGAGGTCGTACGGGCCGTTCGCCAGCCGTGTGCCGGCCGGCAGGCCCTCGCCGCGCGCCTCGGCCGTCGCGATCGGGTCCCCGACGGGAGCGAGCAGACCACGGCGGTGGGTCAGCCCCAGCAGCTCCACCACCCGGTTGTCGTACGCCCGCGTCCGCGGATCGAGGAACGGCATCGACGCGTCCGACACATCCGTCGTCACCGGCGCCCCCGTCAACCGCCGGAACACCATGTCCTTGCAGTACAGGGCCGTGGCCGCCGCGTCCAGGGACTTCGGCTCGTAACGGTCGAACCAGGCCAGCAACGGCCCCGGACAACCCGGGAACATGGCACTCCCCGTCCGCCGGAACACGGTCTCGAAGGTCCCGTCCGCGAGCCACTGGTCCAGCAGTTCGTGTGCCCGCCCGTCCATCCAGGAGGCAGCGGCCCGAACCGGCCGCCCGTCCTTGTCGACCAGCCAGACTCCGTCGCCCTGCCCGGTGAGGCCCGCCAACTCGATCGGCTCCGGCACCTTCGAGGTCAGCTCCTGAAGCACGCCGACGACGGTCGCGTACACCTCCTCCATGTCCTGCTCGACGACACCGCCGTGCAGGTCGAGCCCTACGGGCCGTGCCTCGACGGCGAGTTCACGCCCCTCGCGGTCGAACGCGGCGGCCTTCACCATGGACGTACCTACGTCAATCCCGACGTACATAGCGCTCTCTCCTTGCGGTTCGGTAGCCGCCTTTTAAGGGGCGCGGGGAACTGCGCGACCAGCCACGACGGCGCTGCAGACAAGCGACGACACATCGAGGCACTCAAGTCAGCGCGTGCGCGAGGGGCTCCCCTCGCACCCACCGCCCTACTTCCCCCGCAGCGATCCGCACAGCCTTCTCCGCCACCGCCCGCGACGCCCCACCCAGGTGCGGCGTCATCACCAGCCGGTCGGGGAACCCGAACAGCCGCGAACCCTCCGGCACCGGCTCCTGCTGGTAGGTGTCAAGGGCGGCAGCCGACAACTGCCCGCTTTCCAGCGCGTCGCACAACGCGTCCTCATCCAGCAGGGGCCCACGGGCCGCATTCACCACCACCGAGCCCCGGGGAAGCAGCGCCAGCTGCCGCGCACCGATCAGACCGCGGGTCTCGGCCGTGAGCCGCGCATGCAGGGTGATCACCCGGGACCGCCGCAGAAGTCCGTCGAGCGAGGACACCCGCAGCCCATGGATCTCACCCCGCACATACGGGTCGTAGACCATCACCTGCGCCCCGAACGCACCCAGCGCCCGGGCGACCCGGCTGCCCACGGCCCCGTAACCGACGAGCCCGACCGGCAGGTCCTCCAGCTCCAGTCCGCTGTGTTCGTACGTGTAGTACGTCGCCCCCTGCCAACTGCCCTCCCCGGCGAGGAGGCTGTGGGCCTGCGGGATGCGCCGCAGGGCCGCCAGCATCAGGCCGACGGTGAACTCGGCGGTGGCGGCGGCGTTGCGGCCGGGGGCGAAGCAGACGCGGACGTCGTGCCGTTTGGCCGCGTCCAGGTTGACGTTGACCGGGCCGCCCCGGCACACGACCACCAGCCGCAGCTCCGGGCAGGCGTCCAGGACGCGCTCCGTCACCGGCCCCATCTGGGTGACCAGCACCTGTGCCCCCGCGAGCGCGTCGATCAGCTCGTCCTCGGCGTCGCTGGCCTCCGTCACCTCGGCCACCGGGCCGAAGGGTTCCAGTGGCCAGCCGAGCATCAACTCGCCCACCTCGCAGGGGACTTCATGACGCACCGCCGCCGTGATGAGCGAGGGCAGGATGAAGTGGTCGCCGGCGGCGACGACACGTACGGGTTCGCTCATCGCAGGGAGTCTCCTGTCTCGGCGTCGAAGACATGGGTGTGGTCGGGATCGGCGCCGACCCGGACCCGCTCGTCGTGGGCGAGGCGCACCTCGGGGCCGGTGAGGACGACGAGGGCGTGTTCCACGCCGTCGAGGGCGAGGGTGGCGATGCCCGCCTCCAGGAGGGGCTCGTGGGCGACGACCTTGGCGGGCATGCCCTCGCCGCCGGTGAGGCGCAGATCCTCCGGGCGGACGCCGACCACGACCGCGCGGCCCTCCGCCACCGGCACCGGCAGCGCGATCCGCACCGAGGCCGAGAGACGGGCGTGACCGTCGGCGGCCGCGACGCCGGGCAACAGGTTGATGGCGGGCTCTCCGACGAAGTCCGCGACGAAGACGTTGGCCGGGCTGTCGTAGATCTCGTAGGGCGTGCCGAGCTGCTGGATGACGCCGTCCTTCATCACGGCGATCCGGTCGGCGAGGGAGAGGGCCTCCTCCTGGTCGTGCGTGACCAGGATGGTGGTGTGCCCCAGGTCCCGCTGGATGCGCTTGAGTTCGCGGCGGGTGGTGTCCCGCTGGGCGGCGTCGAGGTGGGAGAGGGGCTCGTCGAGGAGCAGTACGTCGGGTTCGCGGACGAGGGCGCGGGCCAGCGAGACGCGCTGTTTCTGGCCGCTGGAGAGGCCGGCCGGGCGGGCGTCGAGGATGCCGGTGAGGTCGACGCGTTCGGCGATCTCGGCGATCTTGCGGTCGACCTCCTTCCGGTCACGGCCCCTGCGGGCCTTCAGGCCGAAGGCCAGGTTCTCCGCGACCGTCAGCGGCGGGTACAGCGCGTAGTTCTCGAAGGCGACGCCGATGTTGCGGCGCTGCGCCGGCAGCTCGACCACCGAGGCGCCGCCCACCAGGATGTCCCCGCCGGTCACCGTCTCGAGGCCGGCGATCATCCGCAGGGTGGTGGACTTGCCGCAGCCCGAGGGGCCGAGCAGTCCGAGCAGTTCCCCCGAGTGCAGCGCGAGGTCCATGCCGCGTACGGCGTCCACGGCCGGGCGGCCCCGCGAGCGGTAGGTCTTGCGCAGATCACGTAGCTCCAGCTCGGTCATCGCCGCCCCTCGTCGCGCAGACTTGATAGGTGACCTTGTGTTCGTCCAGGTCCCGCAGCGCCTGTTCCGACGCCCCGTCGTCCACCAGGAGCAGGTCGAAACGGGAGAGCGGGACGACCCGGTGCAGGGCGGTCCGGGCCAGCTTGGTGTGGTCGATCAGCAGGACGTTGCGGGCGGCCGACTCGATCATCGCCCGCTTCACCGACACGATGTGCTGCTCCTGGTGGTAGGCGTAACCCCCGTGCACGGCGGACGTCGACGCGAAGCACACGTCCACCCGAAGGGACTGCACCGCCTCCACGCAGGACACTCCGAGGAAGGACGAGTGCAGCGGGTCGTAGTCGCCGCCGAGCGCCATCAGATGGATGCCCCGCTGGTCGGCGAGGAGGTTGATCGCCTCCAGGAAGTTGGTGACGACCGTCAGTGGGGTGATCTCGCCGAGGCGCAGCCTGCGCGCTATCTCCAGGGTGGAGGTGGAGTCGTCCAGCATGATCGCCATGCCGGGTTCTATCGACCTCAGCGCCTGCTCGGCGACGGCGGCCTTCTCCGCCCGCATGGTCTTCAGCCGGTACTGCACGTTCGACTCGAACACCCCGGACGGCTGGGCGGTCACCCCGCCCCTGAACTTCCGGACGAGACCCTGGCGTTCGAGCTCGTCGAGGTCCCGGTGGATGGTCATCAGGCTCACCCCGAACCGCTCGGCGAGCTCGGCCGCGGTCGCCGAACCGTCGGCCAGGACCTGTTCGGCCATGGCGGCCTGCCGGGCCGCGGGCCCCTGCTGGTGTGCGCTGCCACCGCTGCTGCTGTTGCTGCTCATCGTGTCCCGATCAGTCGTCCTGGACCCTGGGGCCCGTCGGCCTCGAACAGCAGCAGGTTCTCAGGCCTGACCGTCAGCCGTACCGGATCGTCGGACCGCAGCCCGGTCGTGTCGGCGCGCGGGGCGACCAGCGACACATGCAGCCCGCCGAGCCGGACGGTCACCTCGACGGACCGGCCGAGCACCTCGGTGACATAGACGGTGCCCGTCAGCTCGTGTCCGGGGCCGGTGAGGGACAGATCCCGGGGGCGCACGCCGACCAGGACGTCCGTGCCGGCCCGGGCCCGCGCGCGCACCGGCAGCTCCACCTTCCCGTCGGCCGAGCGGAAGCTGCCGTCCTCCGTCACCGTCCCCGGGAGCAGATTGATCCGCGGCCGCCCGAAGGCCCGCGCCACCTCGGTGTCGCAGGGCCGGTACCAGATCTCCTCCCGCGTCCCCGTCTGCACGATGCGCCCCTGACGGATCACTCCGATCCGGTCGCCGAGCGCGAGGGCCTCGACGGAGTCATGGGTGACGTAGAGGGTGGTCGTGTGCTGCACGGCCCCGATCGCCTTCAGCTCGGCGCGCATCTGCTGGCGCAGTTTCGCGTCGAGGTGGGAGAGCGGTTCGTCGAGGAGGAAGGCGCGGGCGGGGCGGACCAGGACGCGGCCGAGGGCGATGCGCTGCCGCTGCCCGTTGGAGAGCTGCCCGACCGGGCGGTCCAACAGGCCGCTGATACCGAGGAGCTCGGCGATCGCGCCGATGCGGTCGCGGGCCTCGGCGGCGGGCAGGCGGTGGCGGGGCGAGCGCAGGGGCGAGGCGAGGTTGTCGTACGCCGAGCGGTGCGGGTAGAGCGCGTAGCTCTCGAAGCACATCGCCACGCCCCGGTCGTAGGGCTCCACGCCCCGCATGTCCTTGCCGTCGAGCTCGACCGTGCCGGAGTCGGGCCGTTCGAGCCCGGCGACCGTCTTGAGGGTCGTCGTCTTGCCGGCGCCGGAGGGGCCGAGCAGACAGAAGAACTCGCCCTCCCGGACGTCCAGTTCGAGGCCGTCCAGGGCGGTGACCTTGCCGTACGTCTTCCGGATCCCGCGCAGTCCGATCACGACTTCACCGCCCCGAACGACAGCCCCCGCACCAGATAGCGCTGAATGGTGAGGGCCAGCAGCAGCGGCGGTACGACCGACACCAGCGCCGCCGCGGCCGTGAGGTTGTACTTGGGCCGGTCCCCGCCGAGGAAGGACAGCGCGCCGACGGTCACGGTCTGCGCCTCGTTGGAGGTGAGGATGAGGGGGAACACGAAGTTGTTCCAGGCGAAGATGAAGGCGAGCAGCGACACCGCCGCGATGCCCGGCTTGACCAGCGGGAGCGCCACCTTGAAGAACGCCTGCTTGCGGGTGTAGCCGTCCAGCAGGGCCGCCTGCTCCAGTTCCGGGGTCAGATCGGCGAAGTAGGACCGCATGATCCACACGATCAGCGGCAGGGTGACGAGCTGCAGCACCCAGATCATGCCGACGTACGTGTCGAACAGCCCCAGCTTCTGGTACAGCACGAACAGCGGGATGATCACGGTCAGTTCGGGTGCGAACCGGAACGACAGCAGCGTGAACATCAGGTTCTCGGAGCCCTTGAACCGCCAGCGCGCCGACGCATAGGCCGCCGGAAGTCCGACGACCAGGGAGAGCACGACCGCCCCCACCGACACCACCAGGCTGTTCACGAAGAACCGCACGAACGGGATGCCCTCGCTGTCGCCGAGCACGGTCCGGTAGCCGTCGAGGGTCGGGGTGAAGGAGAAGTAGGTGCTGAAGAGCTGGTTCGCGGGCTTCAGGGAGAGGATCACCATCCAGGCGACGGGGAAGAGGGCGAAGACGAAGTAGAGGACGAGGGCGAGATCCGCCAGCCATCCGAGCAGGCGTTTCCTGACGGTCATTTCGCCTCGGCCGCCTTTCGCTGGATCCTGCCGAGATGGCGCACGAGCACCATCGCGGCCAGGTAGACCACGGCCCACAGCACGATCGTGTAGCTGATGCCGAAGCTGTAGCGCTGGAAGCGGATCGCCTCCAGATAGGCGCGGATCTGCAGGACGACGGTCGAGTCGCCCGGCCCGCCCTCCGTCAGGGCGTAGATGATGTCGAACACCTTCAGCGAGTCCATGAACCGGAAGATCACCGCGACCAGGACGTACGGCCACAGCATGGGCAGCGTCAGCCGCCGGAAGGTGTACCACCAGCCCGCGCCGTCCACGGCCGCCGCCTCGAACGGCGAGGTGGGCAGCGACCGCAGACCGGCCAGGGCGAGGATCGCCACGAACGGGGTGTAGACCCAGACGTCCACGGCGATCGACGACAACAGGGCGCCCGTGGGAGTGTCCGTCCACTGGACTCCTCCCAGCCCGAAGGGTTTCAGCAGGTGGTTCACCACCCCCACCGACGGCTGGAGCATCAGCTTCCACATGATCGCCGCGATCACCGGGGCGATCATCAGCGGCAGGATGAGGATCTTCTCCAGCACCCGGCCGACGAGCGAGGAGCGGTGCAGCAGCAGGGCGACGGCGACCCCCAGCACGGTCTCCGCGGCGGCGGCCCCGACGGCGTACCACACCGTCACCCACGCGGAGTTCCAGAAGGCGTCCTGGGTGAAGACGGTCCGGTAGTTCTCGAACCGCACCATGTCCGGCTGCGGTTTGCTCGCCGAGAAGTCGAACAGCGTGTAGTAGAGCCCGAGTCCGAAGGGGTAGAGGATCCCGCAGGTCAGCAGCAGTGCCGGGACGATCAGGAAGTACGGGCGCAGGGTCAGCCGCCAGCCCATCGCCGCTCAGCCCACCTTGGAGGCGAGGTCGCCCGCCAGCCCGTTCAGCACCGACCTCGCGCTCTGGCCGCCGTAGATCTCCTGGAGGGCGGCGGCCCAGCTGGTGGTGGCGTCGAAGAACTGTGCCTGCGGGGTGAACTGGATCTTCGTCTGGTCGACGACCGTCTCGAAGGTCTCGATGAAGCCGGGCAGGTGCTTCATCTTGTCCTTGTAGGCGGCGTCCTGACTGATCGACTTCCGCACCGGGTCGATGTGGTTGTGGGTGATGGCGGCCTTGCGCAGGTGCTCCTTGCCGGTGGCCCACTGCAGAAAGAGCCAACTGGCGCTCTTCTTCCTGGACTTGGCGTTCATGCCGAGCGACCAGATCCACATGTTGGTGGCGAGGGAGCCGTCCGGACCCTTGGGACCGGGATGGAAGGCGATCTTCCCGGAGGCGGGGGAAGCCCCTGCCACGGCCTGGAAGTAGGCCGCGGTGTCCGCGTCGAAGAGCATGCCCGCCTTCTTCGCGCCGAGGTCGCTGGAGCACTGGTACCAGGTGTACGACGTCCAGGACGGCGGCCCGCCCTGCTTGACCATGCCGGCCCAGTCCTGGGTGAACGCGATGGCCTCCGGCGTGTTCATCGCCGGTTTCAACTTCCCGCCGTCCACGGTGAAGTCGTGCAGGCCGTTGCGGGCGTACATGGTCATGAAGCCGGGGTGGATGGTGGCCCAGCTGCGGGAGCCGCGCACGGCGATCCCGTACATGCCGTCGTAGCCCGCGCCGGGCGCTTTGCGCTTGATGACCCCGGCGATCTCGCGCAGCTCGTCGAAGGACTCGGCCGGTTCGAGGCCGAGCCTCCTGAACACTTCCGTGTTGTAGGCGACGACGTTCGTCTCCCAGCCCCACGGCAGCGCGTACTGGCCGCCCTGGCCGAGCGGTGCGCCCGCCTTCAGCGACCACTGGTCGGCCTGGAGGAGGTTGGGGAAGAAGTCCGCCTGGTCCCATTCGGCGCCGGTGGCCGAGGAGTTGCGCATCCAGGGCCCGAGGTCCTCCAGCCAGCCGGGTGGCCCGTACTGCCACACCATGTAGGCGCCGAGCATGAAGACGTCGTACGAGGCGCGTCCGCTGGAGAGGTCCACCGTGAGCTTGTCGAAGTAGTTGTCCTCGGGGAAGACGTCGTACTCGACCCTGATGCCGGTCTTCGCGGTGAACGACTTCAGGTCGGCGATCAGGGCGTCCGTGTAGGGATGCTTGTTGAGCAGCGCCTTGACCGTCTTCCCCTTCTCCCGTTTCCAGTCGAAGGAGCCGGTGACGTCGTCCGCGGCCGAGCCGTCGCTCTTCTTGTCGTCGCTGCCGAAGCCGGCCCCGCAGGCCGCGAGCAACGGGGTCGCGGCGGCCCCGGCGGTGAGGGCGAGGAAGCGGCGGCGGTCGTGCACGTGCGTGTCCATCCGTGACCTCCGGGTGGGGTTGGGCCCGGTGAGCTGTGCGGGTAACACGTCGAGTCGACTCGCTAACAGAGGGTGTAACGGCGGAAGATGACCGTCAATCCCTCGCGCAGGGGAAAATCTCAGTGCAGAGTGAGAAGTTCACATCCCGGGTCGCGATCCGTGGGAGGTCCGGATGGGATACGAGGGCGAGGCGTGGCTGGGGATCGACCTGGGCACGCAGAGCGTCCGTGTGCTGCTGGTCGCCGCCGACGGCACGGTCCTCGGCGTCGGCTCGGCCCCCTTGGCGGGCACGCGTGACGGGGTGCGGCACGAGCAGGATCCGGGGGAGTGGTGGCCGGCGGTGTGCACGGCGGCCCGCGCCGCCCTCGCGGAAGGGCCTTCCCGTATCGGCGGGCTCGCGGTGTGCGGGACGTCCGGGACCGTGCTGCTGACGGATGCGGCGGGGCGGCCGGTGAGCCCCGCGCTGATGTACGACGACGGGCGGGCCTGGGCCGAGGCGGAGCGGCTGCGGGCGGCGGGGCTCACGGTGCAGAACACCTGGGGGCTGCCGAAGGCGCTGTGGCTCCTGCGCACCCATGGGCGGGGCCGCGTCACCCACCAGCCCGACCTGGTCGCGGCCCGGCTGGTCGGCCGTCCCGTCCCCACCGACTCCAGCCACGCCCTCAAGACGGCCTACGACGTGGAGGGCGACGCCTGGCCGGACATCCCCGACGCGCCCGAACTGCCCGACGTCGTACGGCCCGGCACCCCGCTCGGCGAGGTCTGCCCGGCCGCCGCCGAGGCCACCGGCATCCCCGCCGGCACCCCGGTGATCGCCGGGATGACCGACGGCTGCGCGGCGCAGATCGCGTCCGGGGCGCTGCGGCCGGGCTCCTGGAACTCGGTGCTCGGCACGACACTCGTCCTCAAGGGGGCCTCCGCCGAGCCCGTCCGCGACCCGACCGGCGTGGTCTACAACCACCGCGCTCCGGACGGGAGCTGGCTGCCCGGCGGGGCGTCCAGCGTGGGGGCGGGCGTGCTGACCGCCGCCTTCGCGGGCGCCGACCCGGCCGCGATGGACGCGCGGGCGGCCGCCCATGAACCGTCCGGCGCGGTGGCGTACCCGCTCGTCTCGCCCGGCGAGCGGTTCCCGTTCCTGGCACCGCGGGCCTCCGCCCTGGTCCTGGGCGAACCCGAGGGGGAGGCCGACCTGTGGGCGGCGCTGCTCCAGGGCGTCGCCTTCACCGAGCGGCTCTGCCTGGACTACCTGCACCACCTGGGCGCCCCGATGGACGGCCCGCTCACCTTCACCGGCGGCGGCGCCCGCAGCCCGTACTGGAACCAGCTCCGCGCCGACATCCTCGGCCGCCCGGCCCGCGTACCGGAGCAGACCGAACCGGCCCTCGGCATGGCCGCCCTGGCCGCCCACGGGACGGGCGCGGGCCCCCTGACGGACGTCGCCGACCGCATGGTCCGCATCCACACCGTCCTCGAACCCCGCCCCGACCGCACGGCCCTGTTCGCCGAGCCGTACGCCCGCCTGGTCGACGAACTGGCGGCCCGGGGTTGGCTGCCGCCACCGGTGGCGGCACACGCGCACGAGCGCCTCGGCCGGGATGCTGCGGGCGCATGACCACGCCCCTCTCGCCGGTCCGCCATGAAATCCGACCGCGCCCGGATGGAGGTTCTCGGCCGCTGGGTCGCGACCAGTTCGGTCGGCGATTCGGTGCCCGTGGCCGGCCGGCGCCTTCCGTGGCGGCATGCGTGCGCGTCGGCCGGGATACTGCGGGCTCATGACCACGACCCTTCTGCTGGCCCGCCACGGTCAGACCGTCTGGCACGCCGAGAACCGTTACGCGGGCGTGAGCGACATCGCCCTCACCGACAGGGGCCGCGCCCAGGCCGAGGCACTCGGCCGCTGGGCCGCCGCCCACCCCGTCGACGCGATCTGGACGTCCCCGGTGTCCCGAGCCGTCATCACCGCCGACCCCGCCTGCCGCGTCCTCGGCCTCACCCCGCACCGCGAACCCGACCTGCGGGAATGCGACTTCGGGGTGGTGGAGGGCCGCACACTCGCCGAGTTCGCGGCCGAGCACCCGAAGGCGGCGGAGGCCTTCCGCGCCGACCCGGTGGCCCACCCGTTCCCCGGTGCGGAGGACCCGAGGGCCGCGGCGGAAAGGGGCGCCGCGGCCCTCCACCGCATCGCCGCCGCACATGACGGCGAACGCGTTCTGGTGGTCGCCCACAACACGCTGCTGCGGCTGGTGCTGTGCCGCCTGCTGTCCCTTCCGCTGAGCGAGTACCGCCGGGTCTTCCCGGGGCTGCGGAACGCTGCGGTGTCCGAAATTCGTCTGGCTGAGAGGTCGGCCGCACTGCTCTCGTTGAACGTGCCGTGCACTTAGACGGCACGAGCCTGGTCGCTTCTGTGGGATTCGCCCCCGCAACGGGCCGGACCCGAGGACCTGCCGAACATGGCGCGAGTGCAACTGAGGGACAGTGGGCGGGAGTTCCCGGTCGTACACGTGATCTAGAGTGATACGTGTACGCCCACGTCTCGGGGAGACTCATGAAGCGCAGATGGTCGCTCATCGCCGCGATCGCCGTGCTGGCCGTCGCGCAGTCCTTTGTCGTCGCGCATCTGGTGCGCGGCAAGGGATCAGGACAGCAGCAGGCCGGGGCGAAGCCGGCCGCTTCCGGTCCGGGCGTCGGCACCGCGGCGTTGCGCGGCGCCGGGTGGTGGCCCCTGCACGGGTCCGGCACCGCGAAGGCGGGGCGGCACGACGCCGTGATGCACGGCGGCACGCAGTGGACCGACGGTCCCACGGGGGGAGCCCTGCGGCTGGACGGCACCAGTGGATACGCCGAGACCGGCTCCCGGCTCGACACCCGGGGCAAGGACTACTCGGTCGCCGCACGGGTGCGGCTCACCCCTGACGACCTGGACGGCTTCCACACCGCCGTGTCCCAGGACGGCGACGGGGCCAGCGCGTTCTTCCTCCAGTACTCCGGGTCGGACCACAGCTTCGCGTTCAGCTTCGCCGGCGCCCGCGCCCTCGCGGAGGCGGCCGGGAAGCCGGAGGCCGGCCGCTGGTACCACCTCACGGGCACCTACCGCCAGGCGGACCACCTGATGCGGCTCTACGTCGACGGTCGGCCGGCGGGGAGCAGGGTGGCCACCAACAGCGTGGAGCCCACCGGTGAGGTGGTGATCGGACGCGCCCGGTTCAACGGGAAGCCGGCCGACCACTGGAAGGGCGACATCGCCGACGTGCACATCTACCAGCGGGAACTGACATCCCGCCAGGTCCGGTCGCTGTCCTCTCGCGAGCCGGGCTGACGTCGGCACCGGGGCGGATCCACCGCCGGCCGGCCGACACGTCTTCCCCACAGACGACCGGAGAGGAACAGGCCTTTGCCGACCAGCACTTCGAGCGAAGACCGCAGACCCCGCCCCACCACGGCGGAATCCCGCCCCGACGACTTCCTCAGAGCCCTCTACCACTTCCACAGCACCGCGTTGCTGCAGTTCGCCGCGCGGCGGCTGGAGGGCGACTGGCACCGTGCCGAGGACTTCCTCCAGGAGGTGGCGATACGCGCCTGGCGGCACGCCGAGGAGATAGACCCGACCACGGACTCGGCACGACCGTGGCTGTTCACCGTCCTGCGCAATCTCGTCATCGACGGCCACCGGGCGCGCCAGGCCCGGCCGCCGGAGGTCGGTGAACCGGAACTCGTCCACCTGCCGGTCTCCGACCACGTGGACCACGTCCTCACCTCCCTGGTGCTCGCCGAGGCGTTGCGGGACCTGCGGCCGGCGCAGCGCGAAATCCTGCTGCACGTGCACTACCTGGGGCGCAGCGTCAACCAGACGGCCGAGATCCTCGGCGTTCCGCCGGGCACGGTCAAGTCGCGGACGCACTATGCGGCTCGCGCCCTGCGCGAGGCACTGCACCGCCGCGGGCTCAACATGGACGGCCCGGACAGGGACGGCCTGGACCGCGAGGCCTGCTGAGACTCATGCGAAACGCCCCACATGCCGGGTGATCCGCAGGCCGAGCGGTCCGGTGTCGAGCGAGCCGTCGGCACCGGCCCGCCAGCGCCATCCCGCGGGTGCCTCGCCGACCACCACCAGCGCGTCCCCGCGCCGCAGGGGGCTCAACGCCCCTTCCCGCTGCGGGAGCTGCGAGGCGTCCACGACGAACAGGCGCGGCGCCTCGTCCTCGACGGCGGTCCGGCTGCTGCCCTCGATCACCCAGGAGACCTGGGTGACCTCGGCCCCGTCGGACTCCTGCCAACCCGGGGCCCCCTTGGCGAACGCCTCCCCCAGGGTGGCCGCGGTGTGCAGACGCGAGCTGCGCCGCGCGTCGCCGGCCACGAGCCCGTCGTCGGCCAGGGACCCCACCAGGGTGACCTCGGCGAGGGCTCCCACCGGGCCGGAGAGCGTCTCGACGACGAGGGCCCGCACCAGGCTGCGCACCTCTTCGTCCGGGCCCGTCACGGAGATCGGCCCCGTCGCCCGGGAGAGGTCGACCAGCACCCGCTCGGGCCCGTCCAGTCCCACGGTCACGGTCAGCGCGTACGGCCGGACCGGCTCGCCCTCCGGACCGCGGCGGTGCAGGTCGTCGGGCGAGATCGTCCAGCGCTCGCCGTCCGCCTCGGCGGTCCAGGGCGCGGGGGCGGTCTCCTCCGCACCGGCCAGCAGCACTCCGAGCCGCTCCCCGGAGTAGACCACGGCATACAGGTCCGGCAGCGACCGGCCGGAGCGCAGGCACTCGCCCGTCAGCCGGCGCAGCCCGGCGTCGACCACGTCCAGCGCCTGCCGTCCCACGACGGCGGCCGAGGCGGCCACGGGCTTCGGCGTGCGAGCCCGCAACTCGGTGACGACCAGCGCGGTCACCGCCCCGATCAGCGCCAGCCCCAGCACCACGGCCAGGACGTACCAGATCATCTTCTGACTCCTTGTCGGGACGCCCCGGCGACGGAGCCGGGACGGTCACAGGCGGGGCGGCGACGCGGCCAAGTCGCGGCACCGTGCACCCAAAGGCCACTACGGCGCCGGCCCGCGGATGGTTCACCACGCGTTCGTGAACCATCCGCAGGCCGGCCCCGTAGGCCATATCAGTGGCCCGGGAGCCGACGAGCACCACTCCCGCGGCCCCCGTTCACGCAGGCTGGAGGACGTTCCGTGTCGTTGATGTTGACCGTGGTGGAGGGGGACGGTGACGCGTTCGACGTCCACCTCGACGCCGACCCCGACACGCCCCTGAGCGCCGTCGCGGCGGCGCTGGCCGAGGCGGGCGGCGTCCACCGGCCTCCGGAGGGCCTCGGCCTGTACGCCGGCGACCGGCTGCTGCCGGCGGAACTGACGCTGCGGGACGCGCCGCTGCACCATGCGGCCGTCGTCGGTCTGGGCCGCCCGGCGGGCACCTCGTCGGCCGAACCGGACGGGCTGGTGGAGGTCCGTGCGGTCGGCGGGACCGGGGCGGGCGCGGTGCGCAGGCTCGGCATCGGCGAGTACCGGATCGGGCTGGCGCACGACGGGACCGCCCAGGTGCTGGGCACCGTACCGGACCGTCCGTTCGCCGTCCTGACGGTGAGCCCCGGCGGGCGCTGCCGGGTGGCACCCGACGAGTCCGCGGACGGCGGCCCCCTGCAACTGGACCGCGAGGACCTCACCGAGCCCACCGCCTGGGCGGTCGGCGAACAGCTCCTCGTCGGCGGCAGCCTGCTCGAACTCGCCCTGCCCGGGCGGCCGGACGCGGCCCTGCAGCCGTCGGAGGACGGCACGGGCCAGGACTACAACAGACCGCCGCGGCTGCGGCCGCCGGCGACCGCCACCCGCTTCGCCCTGCCCTCCCCGCCCGCGACGCCCGCGGCCCGCCCGATGCCGTGGATCACCGCGGCCGCGCCGCTGGTGATGGCAGGGGCGGGCGCGCTGGTCTTCGGCCGTATGTCGATGCTGCTGTTCGGGTTGCTCTCCCCGGTCGCGATCCTCGGCAACTACCTGGTGAACCGGCGCAGCGGACGCCAGTCCCACGCGGATGCGGTCGCCGCCTACAAGGAGAAGAAGGCACGCATCGAGGACGACGCGAAGCAGGCCCTGGCGGCCGAACGCACCGCCCGGCGCCGCGGTTTCCCGGACCCGGCCGAGGTCGTCCTGACCGCCGTCGGCCCCCGGCGTCGCCTGTGGGAACGCCGCACCACGGACGCCGACTTCCTGGAACTGCGCATCGGGACCGCCGACCTGCCCTCCGACGTGGTGCTCCAGGATCCGACCAAGGACGAACACCGCCGCC
Source organism: Streptomyces sp. NPDC001492 (assembly GCF_053597275.1). NCBI lineage: Bacteria > Bacillati > Actinomycetota > Actinomycetes > Kitasatosporales > Streptomycetaceae > Streptomyces > Streptomyces sp. NPDC001492. Next base: position 247,727 of record NZ_JBSFHW010000010.1, read on the forward strand.
AGGACCCGTGGACCGCGTACGACGTCCCGGTGACCGTTGCGCTGCGCGAGCACGACGTGCTGGGAATCGCCGGCGAGGGCCCGGCCGCACGGGCCGTGGCACGGTGGGCGGTCGCCCAGGCCGCCGTCCTGCACAGCCCCCGCGACCTCCAGATCCACCTGCTGACGACCGGCGGCCCGGGCCGGGACGCCTGGTCCTGGCTGCGCTGGCTGCCGCACGTGCGCAAGAAGTCCGGCGACATCCCGGCGAGCATCGGCTACGGCACGGAGAGCTGCGCCCGGCGGGTCGCCGAACTGGCCGCGCTGATCGCCGAGCGCGCCGGAGGGGAGGACCGCCGCGGCCGGCCCGTCGGACCCGATGTGCTCGTCGTCCTCGACGGGGCCCGCAGGCTGCGTTCGCTGCCGGGCGTGGCGCAGATCCTGCGCGACGGACCGTCCGTCGGCGTTCGCGCGATCTGCCTGGACGCCGAGGAGCGGCTGCTGCCCGAGGAGTGCCACGCCGTCGTCGTCGAGGAACCCGGCGGCACCGTGCGGCTCGGACGCTCGGGGAAGGGCACCGTCGGCGGGATCCGGCCCGACGGGGTGTCCCTGGACTGGTGCCGTTCGCTGGCCCGGGCGATGGGCCCGCTGCGGGACCCGGGCGGGGACGACGAGGAGGCCGCGGTGCTCCCCGGTGCCGCGCGGCTGCTCGACGTGCTCGCCCTCGACCCGCCGCAGGCCGCCGGTGTCAAGGCGCGCTGGGCGGCGGGGGGCCGCTCGACCCGGGCGGCCGTCGGCGTCTCCCTGGACGGCCCGTTCTTCCTGGACCTGCGGCGCGACGGCCCGCACGCGCTGGTCGCCGGTACCACCGGTTCCGGCAAGTCCGAACTCCTCCAGACGCTGGTCGCCTCGCTCGCGGTGGCGAACCGTCCGGACGCGATGACGTTCGTCCTCGTCGACTACAAGGGCGGCTCCGCGTTCAAGGACTGCGTGGACCTGCCGCACACCGTCGGCATGGTCACCGACCTCGACGCCCACCTGGTCGAGCGGGCCCTGGTGTCGCTCACGGCGGAACTCACCCGGCGCGAGCACGTCCTCGCCGAGGCCGGCGCCAAGGACATCGAGGACTACGTCGAGCTGCTGGAGCGCAACCCGGCCGGCCGCACACCGATGCCCCGGCTGCTCATCGTCATCGACGAGTTCGCCTCGATGGTGCGCGACCTGCCGGACTTCGTGAAGGGCCTGGTCAACATCGCGCAGCGGGGCCGCAGCCTCGGCATCCATCTGATCCTGGCCACGCAGCGCCCCAGCGGCGTCGTCTCCTCGGAGATCCGCGCCAACACCAACCTGCGCATCGCGCTGCGGGTGACGGACGCCGGCGAGAGCCAGGACGTCCTCAACTCGCCCGAGGCCGCGTCGATCTCGCAGAGCACACCCGGCCGCGCCTATGTGCGCCTGGGCCAGAACTCCCTCGTGCCCTTCCAGTCCGGACGGGTCGGCGGCCGTCGGCCCGGCGGCACGGCGAGCTCGCTGCCCGCCCCCTGGGCGGTGGTGGTCGGCTGGGAGCGGCTCGGCGAACCGCTCCCGCCGCGGCCCCGCGCCGCGGCCGCCCCCGCCGAAGTGGAGACCGACCTCGCGGCACTCGTCACGGCGATCCGCGAGGCGGACCGGGAGCTGGGCATCCCCGAGCAGCACAGCCCCTGGCTGCCGCCCCTGCCCGAGCAGCTGGTCACCGGCGACCTGCCCCCGGCCCCGCCCTCGGACTACGACCTCGCGCCCGTCGCGTACGGCGTGGTGGACCTGCCCGCCCAACAGGCCCGGCTCCCCCTGGTGATCGACCCCGCGACGCTCGGCCACCTGCACATCATCGGCTCACCCCGGCAGGGCAGGTCGCAGACGCTGCGCACGATCGCCGGCACCCTGGCCCACGCCCACGCCCCGGACCGGCTGCACATGTACGGCATCGACTGCGGCAACGGCGCGCTGCTGGCGATGGAGGGGCTGCCGCACTGCGGCGCCGTCACCCAGCGCACCCAGCCCGACCGGGTGGCCCGGCTGCTCGCCCGGCTGACGGCGGAGCTCGCCCGGCGCCAGGAGCTGCTCGCCGCCCACGGCAGCGCCGACCTGCCAGAGCTGCGCCGCAGCCTGCCGCAGGACGAACGGCCGCCGCACATCGTGCTCTTCATCGACCGCTGGGAGGTCTTCGACAAGCAGCTCGGCGAGTACGACGCCGGGAACCTGCTGAGCGCCGTGCTGACCCTGCTCCGGGACGGCGGGAGCGTCGGCATCCACCTGGTCGTGACCGGCGACCGGGCGCTGTTCTCCAGCCGGGTCAACGGCACCACCGAGGACAAGCTCGTACTGAAGCTGAACGAGAAGTCCGAGTACGGCATGATCGGGATCACCCAGCGGAACGTGCCCGACGAGATCCCGCCGGGCCGCGCCTTCCGCGCCGCCGACAAGGCCGAGGTGCAGATCGCACTCCTCACGGACGACCCGGGGGGCCAGGCGCAGGCCGTGGCGCTCCAGAAGATCGCCGAGCAGTGCCGCCGGCATGCGTCCCACCTGCCGGCCGCCACCCGGCCGTTCCGCGTCGACACCCTGCCGGACCGGCTCACCTGGGAGGAGGCCGTCCGGTACGTGCCGCAGCCGCTGACGTCCGCGCGCTGGGCCCTGGCCGGGGTCGGCGGCGACGAACTCACCGCGTACGGACCGGACTTCGGCCTCACGCCGACCTTCCTCGTCGCCGGCCCCGCCCGCTCGGGCCGCAGCACCGTCCTGGCGACGCTGGCACTCTCGCTGCTGTCGGTCGGGACGCCCGTCGTCGTCGGCGCGCCCGCCAGGTCGCCGCTGCGCCGCCTCGCCGGACGGCCCGGGGTCCTCGCGGTGTTCGACGAGTCCGACATCGACCCCATCGCGCTGGAGGAGGCGCTGGAGTCCTCGCGCCGGGGGGCCGTGGTGCTCCTGGACGACGGCGACCTGCTGCTGAAGACGAAGGCCGAGGCCGTCCTCACCCGGATCGCCAAGTCCGGTACCGAGATGCGCCGGGGCCTGGTGATCGCCGGGCAGACCGACCGGCTCTCCTCCGGGTTCTCCGGCTGGCACACCGAGGCCCGCCGCCACCGGTGCGGACTGCTGCTGAAGCCGCAGAACATGAGCGACGGCGAACTCATCGGCGTCAAGGTGCCCCGCAGCCGCCTGGGCGCGACCCGCCCGGGCCGGGCGATCCTGCACCTGGGCGACGGCGTGCTGCGCACCGTCCAGGTCCCGGAGACGGTGCTCCCGGCGGCCGGGGACTGACCGGCCGTCCACCCGACCGAGGGCTCCCGCCGTTGACGTCGGCGGGAGCCCTCAGAGCCTGGGGCATGTCCCGGGTCGGATCAGCGCCCGGCGAGCGGCCTCACGCGTCCACACCCCCGCCCGGCGCGTGCCCGGTGAACTCGAGGGGCCCGTAGATGAGGCCGGCGATGCCGGTGATGAGCCCCAGCCCGTTCAGGATGCCGTCCAGCGTCGACAGCGCCGGCCGGCCACCGACCACGACGGTCTCCGGGACGATGACACTGGCTCCCCCTCCGAGGAGGTCGAGCTCGAGCACCGGTGCCGTCGCGAAGATCTCCGTCGGATAGAACCTCTTGAAGAGGTTCTTGATCCAATCCCCCAGGCCGACCTTCCCCAGGGCACCGATGCCCTTGCCGGCGAAGACGGCGATCCCGCCCGCGGCGAGCCCCACCACTCCCAGGACGATCCCCACGATGTCCCAGTGCCCGGTATCGGCCCCCTTCGCGATCGTGAGGCCCAGCGAAGCGGCTCCGAAGATGACAGCGCCGATGGCGAGAGCGACGCCGATGGGGCCGGCGACGAACATGGCGATGACACCGAGAACGGTTCCGATGATGGAGAAGACCTGGTTCAGGATGTCCCCGATCTTGTCCCAGAAGCTCTTCCCCTTGACCGCCTCGCCCTCGGCCTCCTCCAGCTCGCGCTTTGCCACACCCGCGTCGGACGTGCGCAGTTCCTGCGCGTCGAGGGCCAGCAGTCGGGCGGCCTCCAGCTCCGCCTGAGCCGACTCGACGGACTGCGCGGCCGAGGATTCCGCCTCCTTCGCATCAGCCAGGGCACGCCGGGCGTTGCTCTTGGCCGCCTCGTCGTCGGGCGGCGGGGGCTCCGCGCTGTCGAGGCTCTTCACATGGGCGCTCGCCGCGGACGCCACCTCGATGGCCGAGTCCAGCCGTTGTTTCGCCTCGCGGCCCCTTTCCAGCGCCCGGTCCGCCTGGTCCTGGGTCTCCCGGAGGCCGATGGCGTACTTCGCGATCGCGTCGGCGGCCGCCTCGTAGGACGACTGGAGCTTGCCGACCTGGGTGGGCAGTTCCTTGAGTTGTGTCCGCAGCGCCTCCATGGACTTGCCCTCGCCCAGTTCGTCGGAGTCGAGCCGGGCGACGACGGAGTGGGCGGACAGGGCATCGTTGGAGATGGACCGGTACTCGGAGGCGAGGCGTTCGAGAACCTCGGGATCGCCGGGTGTCGGGTCCGACGAGAAGCCGAACACCGATTCCCAGTCGGCCAGCGGTGGCCGTGCCATGTCCCGCCCTCACTTCCCGTTCTCGGCGCCGACGACGGCGTCCTGCGGAGGGTCCTCGGAGTCGTGGAACCGGAAGGTCCCGGCGACGGCGTCGAACACCTCGAAGAACTTCTCCGCCAGGCTGATGTTGGGCGTCGTACTGGCGAGCACCATCAGGTCCCGGCTCGACGGCACGGGGATCACCACCTGGTGCACGGCAGTGCGGATCGTGGCCTGCCCGAAGTAGTCGAAGTCCTCGAGCGAGGTCATCCGCCCCACGCTGCCCACCTCGGGCAGCTCCATGATCTCCACGCGGTTCAGGTCGGAACCCCGCCCGACCGAGGTCCGGCTGTTCTGCACGCCCGCGGCGAGCATCATCTGCGGCAGGTCGGTCGGCTCACCCTCGGGGATCCGGGTCCGCAGCACCATCGCCGTGGCGTTCAGCGTGCTGCCGTCCGGGAGGAACCCGAGCAGGTAGCCGACCTGCAGGGCGCCCTGGGCATAGGCTTCGCGCGCGCTCTTGCGGATCTCCCGGATCAGGGCGTCCACCCGCTCGCGCTCGACCTCCACACCCTTCGCCTGCTCCTCGATCCGGCGCCGGATCGCCACATCCCGGGTGTTCGGGTCGAGGTCGAGGTGCGACCAACTGGACGGGTATTTCAGCGTGTAGCGCGCCGGAGCGCCCGACGGCCGCTCATCAGAGGGCAGCAGCCGCGGCCGCCCGTTCCCGTCCTGTGCCTCAAGCGGGTTCATCCAACGCCTTTGCAGCTTCGTTGTCCGTGTCGGTGAAGTTGTCGACGATGCCCTGCGCGGCCTGCTTGAACGTGTCCACGTTCTCCTGGACCCGTTCGTGGCCGGCCGACCATGCGTGGTCGAAGCCGTTGACGGCCGAGATCAGACCGTGGTCGCCCACATCGTCGTCCGAACCGACATTGCTCAACTTCGCTGTCCTGTCGATCCGTTCGCGGATGTCCTGCAACGCGGCCATGGTGTCGGCGAGTTCGTCCACCGGTATCTGAATGCGCGACATGACGCCCCTTTCTCTCCCCGCACCGGCCGGGTTCCGTGGCACCGCGGCGCCACGGAACCCGGCCGTGGCCGAGAAGTCAGCCGATGGCGCCGGACGTCTGGTCGTCGGTGTCGACGAACGCGTCAGCGACCTGCTTGATGAACTCGCTGACGCCCTGAAGGCCCTCGATCGCCTTCTCGGTGCCGTTCTTGTACTCCTCCCAGAACGGACGGAACTTGCTCTCGGAGCCCGGCGTCGCGTAAGCCGCCTCGACCATCTCGTCCATCTTGGTGTTGGCCTCGTGCAGGCTCTGCTGCATCAGTTCCTTCTGGTGCTGCAGCCACGTCGACGCCTCCCGCATCTCGTCCGGGCTGATCTGGATGTTGCCGCCGGCCATGTGGGTTCCTTCTCTCGTTCCGGATCGCCGCGGCCGCTCGGCCGCTCACACCCGGCTCTACGGGGCGCCCGCCGGGGCGGTTCACGCCTGTTGCGGAACGGTGACGAAAAGGAAGGCCCTCGCGAGTCACGTCCTCGCAAGGGCCTTCCTCTTCCTCCGCCCGCTGCGTGAAAGGTGAGAAGACGATCACGAGGCGGGACGATCGAGTGGGGTCAGGGCGCCGGCAGCAGTACATCCCCACGGGACTTCGCGGCCTGGTAACGGCGCGCCACATCCTGCCAGTTGACGACCCGCCACATCGCCTCGACGAAGTCCACCTTCTGGTTCCGGTACTGGAGGTAGAAGGCGTGCTCCCAGGCGTCGAAGACGAGGATCGGCACCGAGCCCTGCCCGACATTGCCCTGGTGGTCGTAGACCTGCTCGACGATCAGCCGGCCGCTCAGCGGCTCGTACGCGAGGACGCCCCAGCCCGAGCCCTGGGTGGTGGCGGCGGCCTTCGACAGCTGCGCCCGGAAACCGGCGAACGACCCGAAGGACTCGGCGATCGCCTCCGCGAGCTCGCCCACGCCGTCCGCAGCCAGCGGCTCACCGCCGCCGTCGCCCGTCATGTTGTTCCAATAGATCGAGTGCAGGATGTGCCCGGACAGATGGAAGGCCAGGTTCTTCTCCAGACCGTTGACCGCCGCCCACGACTCCTTGTCCCGCGCCTCCGCCAGCTGCTCCAGCGTGTCGTTGGCGCCCTTCACATACGCGGCGTGGTGCTTGTCGTGGTGCAGCTCGATGATCTCGGGGCTGATCACGGGCGCGAGCGCGGAGTAGTCGTACGGCAGGTCGGGAAGCGTGTAGACGGGCATGGGGGTCCCCTCCAGAACTCTTATTGCAACTAACTTGCAACTACACGCTAGCAACAAAAAGCCCCCGTGCGGACACGGGGGCTTGTCTGCGATGCGGCGGTGTCAGCGCCTGGTCCTCAGCCGGGCGTACCCCATCGCCACCTGGGCGGGCTGGCCCGCTATGGCCGACAACCCGGCCAACAGTTGCCCACCGGCCCCGGAGCCGACGAACAGACGGGCGCCGATGACCCCTCCGGGGGCGATTGGGCGGCCTCTCCGCTGAGCAGGAGAGACCGCCCGTGATCCGGACAGGCCCGGTGCGTACTGTGACTATGCGGCTACGGAGGTGTAGTGCGAGGCGTCGCCCTCGATCGAGTAGCTCTCCTTGCCCTCGATGCCGACCGGGATGTCACCGGCGACGGTCACCCGGTGCAGACGGCGCGGCAGACCGTCGTAGTTGTCGATGGCGTAGTGCTGGGTGATGCGGTTGTCGAAGAGGACCAGCTGGTTCTGCGACCAGCGGTGGCGCAGGATGTTCTCCGGCCGGGTGACATACGCCTGGAGCAGGTCGAGGATCTTGCGTGACTCGCCCGGCGACAGGCCCACGATGCGCTGCGCGAACCCGCCGATGAAGAGCCCGCGCTCACCGGTCAGCGGGTGCACGCGGACCACCGGGTGGACCGTGCGGTACTTGATCGAGGTGAACTGGGCGCGCTGGGCGGCCTGCTGCTCGTCGAGCTCCTCCTCCGGCACGGCGTAGTCGTAGTCGTTGGTGTGCTCCGCCCACAGCGTGTCCGCCAGCTGACGCAGCGATTCGGGGAGCTGACGGTAGGCGGCCGCCGAGCTGGCGATCAGGGTCTCGCCGCCGTACGGCGGGATCGTGATCGAGCGCAGGGTGCTGGCCTGCGGCGGGTTCAGGACGAAGGTGACGTCCGTGTGCCAGTGGTTGGCGGCGCGGCCGCGCTCGCTGTCGACGGGCAGGACGTTCGGGACACCGTCCACGGAGGAGACCGTCGGGTGGGCGGTGGTGATGTCGCCGAGGTGGCGCACGAAGGCCTGCTGGCCTGCGTCGTCGAGGTGCACGTCGTCGAAGACGAGCGCCTTGTGGACGTTGAGGGCCTCGCGGACGGCGGCGGTCGTCTCCTCGTCGAGTGGCTTGGAGATGTCGACGCCGGAGATCCGGGCGCCGATGTGGGCGGTGACCTTCTGGATTTCGATGGACATGGGGGGCCGGTCCTTTCAGACGAGGGCGGGTTCCTGGGTGGAGTACTGGTTGGCGGGGCGGGGGAGGCCGTAGCGCTCCCGGAGGGTCTGGCGGGGGCCGTACTCGGTGCGGAGCAGACCTCGGGCTCGCAGGATCGGGACGACCTGCTCGACGAAGGTCTCGAGCCCGGAGGGCAGCACGGCGGGCATGATGTTGAAGCCGTCGGCGGCGCCCTGGGTGAACCACGTCTCGATCGCGTCGGCGACCTGCTCGGGCGTGCCCGCGAAGGTGAGGTGGCCGCGTCCGCCGCCGAGCCGGCCGACCAGCTGCCGGACGGTGAGGCGCTCGCGCCGGGCGAGTTCGACGATGAGGGTGTAGCGGCTCTTGGCGCCCTCGATGGCGTCCTCGGGCGGCAGGTCGGACGGCAGCTGGGCGTCCAACTCCAGGGACCCTTCGGGGAGCTGGAGAAGACGTTCCAGGCGGTCCACGCCGTGCGTGTACACGATGTGGTCCTCCAGGACCTGCTCGTTCGCCCGCGCCTCGGCCTCCGTGGACCCGATGACTGGCACGATGCCGGGCAGCACCTTGATGTGCCCGGGATCCCGGCCGGCGGCCGCCGTACGGGACTTGAGGTCGGCGTAGAAGGCCTGGGCGTCGGCCAGGGTCTGCTGCGCGGTGAACACGGCCTCCGCGTAGCGCGCCGCGAACGCCTTGCCGTCCTCGCTCGACCCCGCCTGCACGAGCAGCGGGTAACCCTGCGGCGAGCGGGGCACGTTGAGGGCGCCCTCGACGCTGAAGTACCTCCCCTTGTGCCGGGGCGGGTGGATCTTCGCGTCGTCGCCCCAGACGCCGGCCGCCTTGTCGCCGACGATGGCGTCGTCCTCCCAGCTGTCCCAGAGCTTCAGCGCCACGTCGAGGAACTCGGCGGCGCGGGCGTACCGGTCGGCGTGGGCGGGCTCGTGCTCCAGACCGAAGTTGCGCGCGGCCTCGGCACCCGCCGTGGTGACGATGTTCCAGCCGGCCCGCCCGCGGCTGATGATGTCCAGGGAGGCGAACTTGCGGGCCAGGTTGTAGGGGGAGTTGTACGAGGTGGAGGCCGTGGCGATCAGCCCGATGTGCTCGGTGGCCGTCGCCAGCGCGGTCAGCAGGGTGAGCGGCTCCAGGGCTCCCGCGGGACGCTGGGCGAGATTCCCCCACAGCTGCGGCCCGTCGGCGAGGAAGAGGGAGTCGAAGGTGCCGCGCTCGGCGATCCGGGCGAGCCGCACATAGTGGTCCAGCTCGACATGCGCGTACGGATCGCTTTCGGGGAGCCGCCACGAGGCTTCGTGGTGGCCGGTGCTCATGAGGAAGGCGTTGAGGTGGAGCTGGCGGGTCATGGGGGTCCTTTGCTACGGACAGAAGGGAGAGGCGCAGCAGGGGGCTTTGAAGCGCCGGGCGGGGCTTGATCTTTGAGCCCGTCCGGCGTTTGAGGACGAGGCCGTTCAGGCCGAAAGCGGGGGCCTGGGGGCGGCAGCCCCCAGACGG